>QNBI01000122.1 GCA_003641675.1 Spirochaetota bacterium
CTCCTATTCCGTTTCCAAGGATTACACCAATTTTCTCCGGGTCGTAATCACCTATTTTGAGTCCTGCATTCTCCATAGCCTCTAAAGCTGCAACCATTCCATACAGCGTAAAGGGATCCATCCTTCTTGATTCCCGTTTTTCAAGGTACTTATCCGGAGAAAAATCTTTGATCTCTCCCGCCACTTTACTTGTATAATTCGAAGTATCAAACTTTGTAATGTTGGTAATACCTGATTTTGAATTTTGAACACTGTCCCACATATCCGGCACATTATTTCCTATAGGGCTTACCGCGCCTAATCCTGTTATAACTACTCTTCTTTCCATTACTTCCTCCTCTAAATAGCCATTCCACCGTCTACAACGAGTACCTGGCCTGTAATATACGACGCCCTGTCCGATGCAAGAAATACAACCACAGAAGCTATTTCTTCCGGCTGAGCTGTTCTTCCAAGGGGTATCTGTGTTTTTAAAGCCTCTCTGGCTTTTTCTCCCAATTTTTTTGTCATATCCGTTTCCACAAAACCCGGAGCAACAGCGTTTACCCGTACTCCGCGCGACGCCACTTCCCTTGCAAGGCTCTTTGTAAAACCTATAAGGCCCGCTTTGGATGCGGAATAATTAGTCTGTCCGGCATTTCCTATTATGCCTACAACAGATGAAATATTTACTATTACGCCGGAGCGCTGTTTTATCATTACCCGGGAAATTTCCCTGCATGTTAAAAATGCAGATTTAAGGTTTACAGATAGTACGCTGTCCCAGTCCTCCGTCTTCATACGAAAAATTAAACCGTCTCTTGTAATTCCGGCATTGTTTATGAGAATATCAATCTGTCCGGCCTCTTTTACAATATCGGCAAGAACCTCGGCAACACTTTCTTTCGAAACATCTCCCTGTTTCCAGTATACGGATGCGCCCGAAGCGGAAGCCGCTTTTTCCAGCTCTCCGTGCTTTTCTCCCTTAGTACGGGATATATAGTAAACATTTGCCCCTTCTGTAAGCAGTGCTTTTACAATCTTTAAGCCTATGCCTCGGGATCCTCCCGTAACAATAGCGTTTTTACCCTTAAATAGCATTTTAACCCTCCAATATCTGCTTAACTGCATCTAAAGTCCCCGCAGGAGTGCAGACAATATCCCTGTTGAAGGACCGCCATAAACCGGATAGGACCTTTCCGGGACCAACTTCGTAAACTGTATCGAAGCCGTCACGCAGCAGATTTTCTTCTTCTGTAACCCATTTTACAGCAGAGACAACCTGCTGTATACAGTACTTCTTAGCATCCTCTCCGCTATTTATCCTGTCCCCTGAAACATTGGCATACACAGCCTTTTCAGGATCGGAAAATTCAATATCCGACAGAAAATCGGCCAGGCCCTTCCGTGCACTTTCTAACAGAGGGGAATGGAACGGTCCTGAAACTTTTAAGCGGATAAAGCGCCTTGCCCCGGCATCCTTAAACGCAGCTTCCGCAGCAGATAATCCATTTGCCGTTCCTGACAATACCACCTGTGTTGGACTTGAATAATTTGCGAGGTATACATTTTTGCCCTGTAATCCTTCCAGAATCGAAACAGCTTTATCAAAGGTTAAACCTATAACTGCCGCCATACCTGCATTCCCTTCAGCGGAATCCAACTCTCTGCTTGCCTTTTCCATTAGCTCACCCCGGACCTTTACAATGTTAAAAATATCTTCGAGCTTTAAAACACCGGCTTCAGAGAGGGCAGAGTATTCGCCAAGGCTGAAACCTGCAAACCCTTCAGGGTTAATTCCGTTTTCTTTTAAAACCGTACTGGCGGAAAGACTTGCAAGAGTAACTGATATTTGAGTTTTATCCGTTGCCTTTAGCTCCTCCTCTGTACCTTCGAATAACAACTTTTTTAAATCTAACTTTACAATATCCGAAGCATATTCAAAAAGCTCCTTTACTTTGACGCTGTATCCCCATAAATCCTTTGCCATTCCAGGGTACTGAGCACCCTGTCCTGGGAAAAGAAATGCTGTTTTTGCCATAAATACCTCCTATAAAAGGTTACTTTGCGGGAAAGTAACACAATAGTTTTCCATTGTCAAGTTATTATAAGGCTTCACTTCAATTAAACTTTGATTACAATGCGATATAGATAAACCTTATTTTTCAGAAAAGCTGAAATTTATTCCTGTATATGCTCTGGTTGTAGTATTTATCCAGTTCGGCTTGCCTATAAGCAAGTCCTGCTGCACCTCTATAAACCAGTTTAAAAGCCTTTGAACTTTAACTCTTACCCCCGCTTTTATATAAGGCCCCATATAGAACCTTCCCGTATCGGTACTATCCGGCGGTATCCTTATAACAGGTGCAATACCAAATCCGAAAAGCATGGTAGGGTAAAAACTGTCAAATATAAAATTTAAACCGATATTAAGCGGTATAAAAAAGTATGGAACAACATTCGGGACGGCATCCGTGCCTGCATTTTCTGTCCTGAGTGCAAAGTCAAAACCAATGGAAGCCTCCAGTCCGGCTGTTATTAGGTGGTTATATGAAAACCCTGTGTCGAGGTAGTTTTCCTCATAGTTAAAAAAATCCATTCCTATATTAGCGGAAAAGCTTGAAGGCTGGGACTCCGCAGAAAAAACTGCTATTATAAGTAAAAGAAAAATTACTGTAGTCTTATTAATTTTCACAATTTCCCTCCCTCTTTAAATTTATACCCTCTGTATTCATAAATGTCAACTTTACACAAAGTTACAAATTATTATAGAATCTATCGGCTGTATTGTTACATCTTTTTAATTTCAGTACAATAATCCGGAGGTAAGATCTGTCAAAAACAAGCGAAAATCTTGACTGCCACTTTATCCGCAACACCATTGGAATTTCCTCCGTTGAACTATTCTGGGGATTAGGCCTTCCTGTTGTTATGGAATCTACTTTCCTACAGCTGTTTCTCCGCCGTCTGGGGGCATCTAATTTTTTAATAGGACTAATCCCAACTCTCTTCTATATAGGGCTTTCCGTTTTTTCGCTCTTCTCGGGCTTTTTTACCTCTCATCTTAAACAAAAACGGCTTGCTGTTATTATTCTTCATATTTTTGCTGCGGTTCCCATGCTTATTTTTGGTATTTTTTTAAAGTTTACAGGCTTTATTCCTTCCACTCTAAAACTGTTCTTTGCCGCATATGCACTTTTCTCCGTAGGCATCGGCCTCATACTTCCGACCTGGCAGAACTACCTTGTTAAAATATTTACAGAAGATAAAGTAATCTCCGCTCACTCCGTTATGTGGATAAGCCAGAGCCTCGGTAAATTTTTAAGTGGTTTTATCATCTTAAAAATAATATCAAAATACTCCTTTTCTTCAGAGGGAGCTAGCATGATTTTCTCCCTGGTGGGATTGCTCTTTGTAGTCGGAAGCCTCATGTTTTTCATAACAAAAGAGGCCCAGACTCAGAGATATTCCGAAAATGCTCCTTCCAGACTTAAAACCTTCATAAATGATTTAAGAGCAGCATTTCATAACAGAAACTTTCTCTTCTTCCTGGGAAGTGAGTTTGAGCAGTTTGCCGTGATAAGTATTCTCTCCTTTTACGCCAACTATGCTACACAGTACTGCTCTGTAAAACCCTACCTGGCTGCAGGCTTATTTGTTGTCTTAAACTATTCAGGTTCAATTATTATTAATATTATTTTCGGATGGCTGGGGTTTCTAAGTCTTAAAAACAAGTACCTTACAGCCAAAAGCCTCTCATTACTCACCATAACCCTGCTTTATTTCTTTCCAACCCTCTGGGCCTTTTTAACTGCAAGTTTCTTGATGGGTGTTTCACGGGGGACCAGAAGCCTCGTCTATGCCCCAACGGTAAAAAAAATCTCCGGTATTGCCGATTCTACAACTTTCTTTGCCATAGCTCCTATACTAATTATGCCTTTCGGTGCAGGTATTCCCCTGCTGGCAGGCACATTCCTTGACCGTTTTTCCTACTTAGGCACAGAAGCCTACCGCTTAATGTTTTTAGGCATGGGGGTGCTTGTTGTTCTCGGAATAATCTTTCTTGTTAAGGTTAAACTTAATGAGCCTGAAACATAAGAGGCCGAAGTGGGAAGCTTTTAACTTTAACAGAAAACCCCGGAGACTTTTAAGCTTCCGGGGCCTTTGTAAATTTCTATGTGTACCTTAAGTCCTACTCAAAGCGGATATCGTCTAAGTAGAGATTACCGGATATTTGACCATTAGTATCACTTGGATCCATAATTTGAATACCCGCAAGTGAAACGTGTCAACAGCAGGACTAAAATCATTAATAGGAACAGAATATTCGTCCCAGCTGCCGATAGAACTTACCCAATAACTACCAAGGACATTGACATCAATGTATCCGTCCCATGTACTCCCTGCCCGTTACCATTACAGCATCTAACAATTAAATTTATTAAATATTGTAATTTATTTCCAAAAAATTAAAAAATACTATATACTTCTGCACGGAGTTAGATAATGCAAGCTATAAAAGACGTTAAAAAGGATACTATTATCGAAGAGCTGGTAAGGGCAGGCTCTATTCTTTCCAGAGAACTTGATTTTAAGTCACTTATTTCCACGCTTGTAGACCAGTCTCTTGATATTACAAGGTCTGATATTTCATGCCTGTATTTATTAGACCATGCGGCAAACGGTGAGAAACTTAAGAGCGGGTATTCATTAGCCTACAGACGCGGGAAATACTCCGTGCCTCAAATCCTTTCTTCTGACAGCACAGTTGTAAACTTTCTCACAGAAAGCGGAGAAACTGTACTCCTCCTTGAACGCAGAGAGCATGTCTTTAAGGATATACTCCTTAATCCTTCTATGAACAGCGGAATAGCACTTCCTGTTTTTACCCCGAAATTAAAATTGGGCATTCTTATCCTTAATTCCGGTAAGCCCCTTTTTTACAGCAGGGTAAAATTCAAGTTCCTTGATTCCTTTGTAAAACTCGCTGCGGGAATGCTTCACAATTCAAAAATGGTTAAGGAAATAAAGGACTATCTAAAAAAAATTGAGGGGTTAAAACGGTATCAGGAAAATATTTTCTCCTCCATGACAAACCTCCTAATTACAACAGACTCTAAAGGCAGAATCCATTATTACAACAGAACTGCCGGGGAAAAACTGGAACTTAGTGGAAATTCTATCGGAAAAGAATTAAAACATGTTTTTGCCAATAAAATCGATAAGACAATTTTAAATGCTGTTGAAAAGACAGAAAAAGTAAAAACAGAAAATTTAGGGATAGAGGGAATATACAGGGCGACGGAAAAGGATATGGATTTTTCTCTTAATATTTCTCCCCTTAAAGGGATAAGGGGCAAATATGAGGGGTTAACCCTGCTTTTTACCGACCAGACGCACGAACGGGAACTTCAACATAAAATGAAGAAAGTTGTTGAGGAAAGAAGAATTATCAAGGACATGTTTTCAAGGTATCTTTCCCAGGAAGTTGTCCAGAAACTTGTAGAATCCCCTAACCTTGTAAGACCGGGCGGAGATAAAAAAGAAGCAACGATTTTTTTCGCAGATATCCGCGGATATACATCCTTTTCCGAGGGAAAGGATCCGGAATACATTGTACAGGTACTAAACGACTACTTCGGCGAGGCTGTGGAGATTGTTGTTAAACACAGAGGATACATAGATAAGTTCATAGGCGACTGTATAATGGCCGCATGGGGAGTACCTCTGCAGACTGCAGAGGAAGATGCATATGAAGCGGTGTCCTGTGCACTGGAAATTCAGCAGCTTGTTGCATCGACCAAACGGACCTTTTTTAAAGGTGAAGCTTCATCTTTAAAAATCGGTATCGGAATGCACACCGGGCCTCTTGTAGCAGGAAACCTCGGAAGCAGCAGACGTATGAACTACACGGTGATAGGGGATACTGTAAATGTCGCAGCACGCCTGGAGGGGGTTGCAGGTCCGGGAGAAATCATTATCACAGACAGAACAAGACAGTTTATAGGCGACAAGTTTGTGCTTAAAAAGAAAAAACCTGTTATGGTAAAGGGAAAATCCGAACCGATTCATATATACAGCGTACTTAAAAAAGCAGGATGAAAAGGAGGATACAGTATGATTAATTATATAAACGATATCAGGGGTATTGTTCCTCTCTGGGTTCTAATTGCTGCGGCAGCTGCTGTGCTGGGTGTGCTCCTTTTGTGTGCGCTCGAATTTATTTTGAAGAGAAGATTTAATATAAAGCTAAAGAGAGTAACAGAACATCCCGACCTTGCGGAAAAACTTATTTTAAACAGGTACAGTCCGGAAAGGATTGCCCGAAAATCCCGTGCAATAGAAAAATTCGCAAAAAAATACGGTCCTGAGATTATTCAATATACAAAAATAGATAATGCCTGGATTAAGAGGCTTTTGGAGAAACACAAAGAGAAAGACTTAAAAAGAGTAATGCAGTACGCACGTAAAAAAGGTATATTTTCATGTTTTAGAGTAAGCATGCTTAGCCGGAAACTTTCCAACATCTTCATGCAGCAGCTTAATAC
>QNBI01000123.1 GCA_003641675.1 Spirochaetota bacterium
AGAGCCGTATAATGTTCTCTATGAACTCTACCATTCCGTTAGAAGTACTACAGGTACGGATGAATTTTACTACTACACAAAATATGAGAGAAATGACGCCAGAGATATTTACCAGCAGACAGACTACGTATATGACGATCCTGCGATTCCAAAGCTGAATCTAGGTGATTATCAGGATGGATCGCTTGATGACAGCGGACCCTACAATATTCTCTTTAACGCTATCGGCGAAATGGCTACGGTGTTAAAATCGGAGTACGACGCTAAAGGCAATGTAGTAAGAGATGACAGGTTCTTAGACGGACAGTTAAAAGAATATACCATTTACAAGTACAATGATTCTTCCGAACTGACGGATAAGATACGATACACCAACGGAGGAAATTTTATTCATGACACAACCTCCATAAGGTATCACGACGAAACCCGTGACGGAGTTTATAACCGTATAAAAGAGACATTTGTTTATAAATACTACGATTATGAAAGTACCGGAGAAGGGCAGAATACGAAGGGGCTGGATAATTCGGATTTAAACGGAAATTTAAGAATTGGTAAGGGAGTTTTTAAGAAACCGGGAAATAACCATATACGGTAACAATATAAAAAGGGGAAAGTATAAAATATGAAAAGAATAATTATAGTATTATGCATATTAGCTGTTTTAAGTGCATACGTTTCTGCCAAGGGAAATTCGGAATCTGTAAAAGATTTCCTCTTTAAAGACATTAAGAATTCCTACCTGTATCCGGAAATTTCCTATGAAAATAATCCTGCGGTGTTAAGTGTTCTAAACAAGGCTTTTATTTTAAGTAGTGCTGATTTGGGGTTGGATTTAGATACTGTTAAAAATAAACGCATAGATGATTCGATCGGAGCGAAAGGCGGAACGGGTACTGTTACTAATTTAAGTCTAAAGCCTGTTGCGGATTTAGTCTCTTTTTTCCCGTTAGAAAAGTTTGTTATTGGTTTCGGTGCTGACTATAATATGGATTACAACAGAGATGAAAATCTTTACAGCAACTATAATGCACCTTCGGAGAATAAGACAGAAATTACAGAGACAGACAGCATTAATGCCGGAGGTGATTTATATTTTGCGGTTAAAAATAACGGCAAGCTGAATTGGGGAGTATCTGCCGGCTATAACTATCAGAAAATTCCGAAAAGTTTTAAGTGGATAACAGACAGTTCGGTGAGCCCTGCGCTTCACTATGTGGACCCTGCGGCTTATCCCAGCCCTGTTGATGAAATCACCCATACAGCAGATGCCTCTTTGGGTATAAGCATGCCTTTTGCAGGGATGGATGTTTCATTGGGCATAAAATACCTGGGAATGTTTACTGACCGGACGGATGATTTTGTTGCTGTAGATATGGACGGCGATGGATATAAGGAAACGTTAATGTCTTATAAAGACTATATTTTCCGCACCGAAGAAGGCGGGCCTTCGGAGGTTGCAACCGGATACAATTTTGATGACAGAAAAATTTTAACAAGAGTGGATATTTTCCCTGTGGTAAAAAAAGAACTTTCCAAAGATGTAACTTTTATCTTTAGCGGTAAATACAGGGCTGTAGATTACACGGTAAATAACTATAAAAAAGAGATTACAACTGCATCTATTTTAAAGGATTCAAGCTGGACCAAGAAAGTATTAAACTCTGGTCTGGAAACTTTCGATGCTATTGCTGCTCTTGCTTTTAAAAACAGAAAGAATAGAGCTGAGCTGAGATTGGGGATAGGCTATTCAAGAGAAAATGAAAATTATTTTCAGGATGGAGATTCTGCTGCCGGAAATAGCCTATACAGCAGTTTAAATACCAATAATTATACAGAGCTTTCGCTTGGAGAGAATCCGGAAAATGAAAGTCTCATTAATAATGATGTTTATCCTTCGAATACATTAACTCAAAAGCTGCTCGTTACAGGGGGATACCAGTGGTTTTTATTAAAGCAGGTATCTCTGTATGTAAATCTTGATGTTACAGGTTCTATGGCAACAAAGAAATACGATGCTTTTAATCTGGATACGCGGACAGTTTGGGAGGAAACAGCCACTTCATCCGGCATAATATGGAGTTTAGACCCTTTAATCGGGATTGCTTTTCCGATAGGGAAAAAGATTCTGTGTACTATGGATCTTCACAGGCTAAAGACAACAGGCGATATTTCATTAACCGATGAAACGGCTCCTGCAAAAATCGATCCAACAAGAGCTTCTACAAATGGCGCTACCGATCTGGTTTCCAGCAGCGGATATAATTTTGAAATTAATCTTGGATTTATTATTTCATGGTAAAGATGGTAAAAAAGAAGAGAAGTACATTACAAATTCTTATCTTAATTACGGCTATTGCCTATTCTTTCTGGGTGATTCTCTATTTAATCGGTTTTTTCTTCTATTCCGATTTTCTTACTAAAATGAATACAGGTTTTTATGTTTCAATTGGATTTATTGCAGCCGGATTAATACTAATTTCGCTTATCTTTGCCCTAATAGAAAAATTGCAACGTGATCCTTTTATTCTGTTTTCTGTGTTTATTTTAGGAGGGCGGATTATCGGTTTTACTGCAGCTTACCTGTTCCCAGGATTTTCAAGAAATTCATTTTTTCTATTACCTTTCGGAAATGCAGATTTTTTTATTTTCTACTTTTTAATAATAGGTTTTTTTACCTTCCTGCGTAAGTCTGTTCTTATTAGAGAAAAAAATGGTTTTAAAGCTCTGTCTCTGCTCGCATTGCTACTTTTTGCCTGTCCTGTCTTCTTTAATTTACTGGGGAAAAGCTTAACCTTTCTTGCGGTTTATTCCCTTGTTTATACTCTTCTTCCTGTTGCGGCTTTACTGGCGGCGCCTTACTATACAAACCTTGCAAGCGTTAAATTAATAATAGTATCGGTTGTTATGGCTGTGGTTTTCGATATGCTGATTTATCTGCAGTTTACGGATTGGACTATTCCCGACAACTTGAATTACCTCCTGCTTCCCTATTCTTTTCTAATTTTTACAGCCGGAGTAATACGCAGGGCGAAGGAGACTGCGAATGGTTGAGGCAGTATATTTCGGCACTTTAATACCTCTGCTTTTTTTAGTAATAGTAATACAGGGTGAGTATAGAAAATTAATTCTGTTTTTTGCCTGGGGTTTAACTTCTGCGATGCTTATATATTTAATAAATATACTAATAGACGCCTACTTTTTCTTAGATGAAACTCTGCTCTTATCACAGATAATTCCCTTAATGGAGGAATTCTTAAAGATACTTCCTGTGTTTTTTCTAATACGAAAAAAAGGGAAAGTATACAGGTACAATCTGGTGCGTTTTGTAATGGCATCGGGAATCGGTTTTTCTATTCTGGAGAATTACCTTTACCTTTCTATTTCCGCTTCCTCCGGATTGGGCGGGAGTATTATTTTTATAATTACAAGGAGCTTAACGGCCAGCCTGCTTCATGGTTCAACTACGGCCTTAATTGGTTATGCGGTTCAGATAATGCACAATTATAATTTTTTCTCATTGTTTCTGGCTTTGGGTATGTATATTCTAGCCGCCTCGATACATTCAATTTATAACCTCTTAGGATTAACAAAGGGATTGCAGGTTATCGCAATTCTTATTCCGATTTTCCTGTTTATGTTCGAATTTTATCTGTTTAATTTTTTCGGAAGGAAAGGTATCCGACAGAACAGGGTGGAAATACCTGTAAAACCAGAAATTAAAGGCGGTACAAAATGACTCACGGTTCTTATTTTAAAAAAGTACTCTGGTTGTTACCGGCAGTTATTATGATGGGTTTTTTATTATCCCTTTTCGGCTGTAAAGAGCTGGGTATCGGTGTTGAAAAGGCGGAAACAGGGACTATTTCTTTTATAGATTTTGTTAATGCAGTGAAAATTCGCGGCGGAAATGAGGGTTTAATAGATTTCGGAGGAAAGAAAATCGGAATTGGTGAAAAAGATGTACAGACTTTAAAAATAAAGAATTCCGGAACGGGAGATCTTGTTATTAAGAATATGTTTTTTAAAGGGGATGACTTTAGTTTTGTTGATGGAACAAATCCCGATTTTCCTGTAATTATACCTGCTGGCAAAACTATTAATAATATTTATCTTGAGTTTAATCCAAAAACATCGGGAAGCAAGACTGGCCAGTTTTTTATTGATACGGGAACTGCTATCCATAATTTTGATCTTGCAGGTATAGGGTTGTGGGTGCTTACACTGTCTGTTCCCGTTGCCGGTGCTGACAGCAATAATACTATAGAATCCCCCGGTACGGTAAACCCCGGCGAGACCAAAGAGTTTACCTCGGATACCGGCGTTTTTACTCTTAAAAGTGTCCCGGATTTTCTTAATGAGTTTGTCCAGTGGACAGTTGACAGCGCGTCTACTGCACCGGAATTCGGCAATGTAAATGCAAAGGAAACAACTGTTGTGTTGGAAAGTCATACTGCGATGCACGCTACGATAAACAGCCCCTTTGTGAAAGTTCCGGATGACCAGGCGAACATCAATACGGCAATATCAACTGCAAGCGGTGCAGGGCAGTCGGTAGTAATATCGGCAGGCACTCATAATGTAAATTATGATATAAATTTACTTCCAGGGGTACCCGTTTACGGCGGCTACGACACAGGCTGGGTGGCAAGAAGCTACAAAACCCCTTCCGACAGAACGAATGCAACCTATGCGACCATTATAAACTTTACAGATACCAGCCATCAGATAAAATCCGGCAAAGATATTAAAAATGATGTGGTATTCGAAGGATTCACCGTGCAGAGAAGCGCTGCAAGTACGGTTCCGCTTATCTCTGCAACTTCTGCAACAGAAACTGTTTTCCGGTATAATACACTTACCGGCAACGGCTCCGGCGCTGCATTTGAATATAACGGAGCCTCTACACTGCTTACCGACAATGTAATAACAGGCGGGACTGGAGCCGGAGTCTATATTACAAACTACTCTTCTCCCCGCCTTGAAAATAATAGTATAACAGGCGGAACTAATTCCGGCGATTATGAGTTGACCTACGGAATAAAAGTATCGGAAAACAGCAGCCCTGTAATCTATAAAAATACGATTTCCGGCGGGACTTCCTCAGGCACAGGCGGACAGGCGTACGGGATATCTGCAGATTTTGAATGCGAGCCGGAAATCGTTGGCAATACTATAACCGGCGGTTCTGCCGGAGGCAACAGAGGTAAAACCTATGGAGTCTATCTAATTAATAACGGAAAAGGAACAATCGGATACAATAATATCAACGGCAGTAACGGCAAATCCGTATCCTGTGCTCTGTATGTTGCCTACGGGGGAAACCTTTACCTGGATTACAATAATATACACACATCCGGAGGTACTGAGAGATACGGTATTTTTATAGCTCAGGGGGGAAGGGTTCGGAATTTGTTGAATAACGGAATATACGACGCCGATACTGCTTTAGTGTTCGATTTTTTTAACGGATCTTTTGAGACAATAGATGATGTAAATGGCTATTTTCATACCGATACAAATCTGGATTATAAAATTGATATAACGATTCCCGATTATTAAAAATATTTATGAAGGGAAATAGATGAAAAATAAAAAAAACAGAAAGATATTTTATATCACTTTATTTTTAGGAGTTATTATTATTATTTTAAGCGGATGCCCGAATACTGCTTTTAACGGTACAATTCTGGACGGGCCGAGAAATATAATAATAGATGTAGATAATAGGGTGTTTAATTCCCAAAGTGAGGCAAACGAATGGGAAAAAGGCCTCGGGCTGGATAAACTAACCTTTACTGTAAACCTTGAGGGCGGAAGCGGAAATGTAGAACAGACCTTACTGCCTGCAGATATAGATTCTACCTATAATTTTACTCAAATCTCTATTCCTGTTGACGGTAAACTTTTAAGCATAAATGCAGCGGGGACACACGATACCGATACGTTTACATCATCTATCAGTGATGAAAGTTCTTATGATGATTATACGGGTTGGGAGATTTTCGCTAATGTTATTAAATTTAAACTCGGCTTTTATATTGATAATTCCAGTATAACAGATTCATATTTATCGCTGGATATTTGTCCGCGAGGCGGTAATTCTGTTGCACTTAAAGCCGATTCCGGTGTTACTGCACCTGCGGATATGCAGACAGATTGGGCAGGTACCGCCCTAACAAGCAGGCAGATAGCTATTGAGCCTGTTTTTAATGAAAACCTGACAGGTTTAACATTTGATGTTTACACTCTTATTGTAGAAAAAAATTTACGTGATCTCTATTTCGGACCTTTAAACCCCGGTGAAGATGGCGGATATTACGAGCATTATCCATGGAAAGAAAACTGGACCTACAATGAAATTACCGATACCGGGTTGCAGATAGATGATACAGTTTATAAGTTAAATAAATATAATACTTCCGACCCACTGCCTGCTGTAGAACCTATGGGACCCGGAACCGGGTATAACTCCTATTTAATAGATCTTACCACAGAAA
>QNBI01000124.1 GCA_003641675.1 Spirochaetota bacterium
TAAAATGATTTTTAAAATAATATTTTATTTTATTGACATTTTTAGGCATCTGCAATATAAAAACATTAAGGATTTTCGATGATCTTTAGTTATAATGCATAATTCCTGACTGTTCAGTTTAATTAACCATGGGTTTAATTAACCATCGGATATCAACTATATATTTGGAGGTTTTCTAATGACTGGCGAAGAAATTAAAAGAATAGATAGGCAGTACAACCTGCATTCGTGGAGTGCTCAGGGTAAACTTAACCCGGTTGTTGTGGACCATGCAGAGGGTGTTTATTTCTGGGATGCAGACGGGAAAAAGTATATTGATATGTCATCTCAGCTTGTTAATATGAATATAGGTCATCACAACCGGAAAGTTATAGATGCTATAAAGAAGCAGGCAGATAAAATGCCCTATATAGGTCCCGGTTTTGCAGTTGATGTAAGGGCAGAACTTGCAAGAAAGATAATAGAGGAAGTTGCACCGGATAATATGGGGAAGGTCTTTTTCACTCTTGCAGGGGCGGAGGCTAATGAAAATGCCATTAAGATAGCAAGGATGTATACGGGAAGGCAGAAGATATTTTCGATGTACAGGTCGTACCATGGAGCTACATACGGAGCTGCCAATTTAACAGGAGAACCGAGGAGATTTCCAAGCGAACCAGGGATTCCCGGTTTTGTAAAGTTTTTTAATCCTTATATATACCGTGCAGGAATAGAATTTAGTAGTGAAGAAGAGGCAAGTAAATACTATGTTGACAAACTGCGTGAACAGATTACATACGAGGGCAGAGATAATGTTGCGGCGATCTTTTTAGAGGTTATTCCCGGAAGCAACGGAGTAATTATACCGCCGAAAGGTTATATAAAAGGCGTACGTGAAGTTTGTGATGAATTTGGTATATTAATGGTATGCGACGAAGTAATGTCCGGATGGGGAAGAACCGGCGAGTGGTTTGCCTTTATGAACTGGGATGTAAAGCCGGATATTATTACCTTTGCAAAGGGGATTACCTGCGGATATGCTCCTATTGGAGGTGTTATAGTTACAAAGGAAATTGCAGATTATTTTAACGATCATGTACTTTACTGCGGGTTAACCTACAGTGCACATCTTTTAGGCTGTGCAGCAGGTATTGCTACAATAGACGTGTATAAGGAAGAGAAAATATTCGAAAATGTTAAGAAAATGGAGCCAGTATTAAAGGGTGAACTTTTAAAGTTAAAGAGTAAGCATAAATCACTCGGCGATGTAAGGGTAATGGGTCTTTTCGGTATGATAGAGCTTATTAAAAATACAAAAACAAAAGAAGCGTTAGTACCCTATGGAATGGATCCCGAAGGTACTATGAAAAAGATAGTACGTATGCTTTTAGATAAGGGATATAATACATACTCCCATGAGAACTGTATTTCGGTCTCCCCTCCCTTAATAATAAACGAGGATCAGATAAAAGAGGGGCTTGCTATTTTGGATGATGTGTTAGACTACGTAGATACTCTTGTAGAGGAATAAAATTAAAGCGGAACTTAGTAATTTTGTCAGTACATAATCGATAGTTGCGGTAGATGCGGAAAATGGTGAGATGGGCGGTGCTGTCCAGTCTCACTATTTTTCTGTAGGCGGTACGGTAATATGGCCTCTTCCCGGAGTGGGAGTTGTGGCTACGCAGGCAATGGTTAACCCCGATTTCGGGCCTTTAGAGCTTAAATTAATGAAAGAGGGGCATTCTCCGAAAGATGTCCTTGGCCAAATGCTTTCGGCCGATTCGGGGAGAAAGATGCGCCAGGTGGCACTTATAAATACCAGAGGCGAAACAGCAGCTTTTACAGGGAATAAGTGCATAGGAGAGGCGGGGCATATTAAAGGTTCAGGCTACAGCGTGCAGGCCAATATGATGCTTAAAAGCACCGTATGGAAGGTAATGGAATACGCCTTCCTGCATACGGAAGGACCGCTTGCAGAGAGGCTTCTTGCCGCATTGGAGGCAGCGGAAGGGGAGGGCGGCGATATAAGGGGCCGGAGATGTCGCACTGGAGAATAACGATACAGGAAATGCCCTTCTTGAGTACTCATTAGCGGAAAAACTGGACCCTGAAAACGAGGAACTTAAATATTGGCATGGCCTTGCCCTTGCAGGTATGGAAAAGGAAAAAGAGGCTGTGGAAAAACTTGCCGGTGTTTATAGGAAAAACCCTTTATGGCGCGAGCTGACACAGAGGGTTGTGACTGCCGGAATAGTAACGATAGATAAAAATATCCTAAAAAAGCTAATTTAATAAGAATGTTCCCTACACTTGACTCTGTTTTTATATTATATTTGTAATTTATAAATTACTTTTAAATTACTGTTAATAAAAGCGGGGATGCATATGTTTCAAGAGGGTTTCGGTGTTTGCTTAACAGGATTAGCCGCAGGTGTTGCCTTTCTAATTGTACTTGTTATACTTGTAAAATTAATTAGTCTGATTTTTGCAGCCGCTGCCAGGGGTTCCGGTGAAATGGAAGTGCCTCCCGGTTTTTTGGCGGAAACTGTGGAAACACCGGTTCCCCGGGCAGCTGCAGCAGCCGGAACAGCAGGAAGCGACGCCAATTTTAAGAGTATAGCAATTGCAATAGCGGCGGTTAAGGCGCGTTCCGATAAAGACATGGAATAGTTAAGAGGACTGAACCGGAAGTTTTAAATAACTTACTGCTTTTAACAGAAGGAGTGTGAAAAGAGCTATGGGTAAAAAGAAAATATCATTTATGATGACAGCTTTCCGTGACGGATTCCAGTCGGCTTTCGGTGCACGGGTATTTACAAAGGATTTTCTCCCTGCGGTAGAAGCTGCAAGGGATGCCGGAATTAATCATTACGAGGCCGGCGGAGGCGCGAGGTTCCAATCTCTTTACTTTTACTGCAACGAAGATGCTTTTGATATGATGGACTCATTTCGGAAAGCTGCAGGACCTAATGCAAATCTACAGACCTTAGCACGCGGTATTAACGTTGTCGGTTTGGATTCCCAGCCCCGGGATATTATAAAGATGCATGCCGAGCTCTTTAAAAAACACGGAATAACAACAATAAGAAATTTTGACGCACTAAACGATGTTAATAACCTTATTTACAGCGGACAGTGTATTGTAGATGCAGGGTTAAAGCACGAGATTAGCATTACTCTAATGGCTCTGCCTCCAGGTGTTGCCGGTGCTCATACAGCAGAATTCTACTTTGATGTATTAAAAAAGATACTTAAAGCGGGAGTTCATTTCGATTCTATTGTGTTTAAGGATGCTTCAGGAACAGCACCTCCTCAGGTAGTTTACGACACTATAAAGCTTGCCCGTTCGTATGTTCCGGAAGGTACGCATTTGCACTTCCATACGCATGAAACAGCCGGAATTAGTATTATCTCCTACAGAGCAGCGCTGGATGCCGGTGCGGACGGAATAGACCTCTCTATGGCTCCTGTCTCCGGGGGGACGGCACAGCCGGATATCATTACTATGTGGCATGCTCTTCGGGGTACAGACTATGACCTTGGTGTGGATATAAACAAGATTATTAAGGCGGAAGATGTTTTTAAGGACTGCATGAAAGACTATTTTGTGCCGCCGGAGGCGACACGTGTTGAGCCGATAATACCATTTTCTCCCATGCCGGGGGGAGCTCTGACTGCCAATACTCAGATGATGCGCGATACCGGAACCCTGGATCAGTTCGGCAAAATAATAGACGCCATGGGTGAGGTTATAAGACTTGGCGGTTTCGGGACTTCTGTAACTCCTGTTTCGCAGTTCTATTTTCAGCAGGCCTTCAACAATGTCGTTTTCGGTCCATGGAAGAGGATTGCTCCGGGTTATGGGAAAATGGTTCTTGGCTACTTCGGGAAAACCCCTGTGGAGCCCGACCCTGAGATAGTAGAGCTTGCACGTGTTCAGCTTAAACTGGAGCCAACAAAGAAAAGCCCGCTTGACATTAACGATGCAGATCCTAACAAAGGTGCGGAAGTGGCAAAAAAAATGCTTAAAGAGGCAGGGCTTCCGGTTACAGATGAGAATATCTTTATAACTGCAACCTGTAAGGAGAAAGGTATTACCTTCCTTAAAGGTGAAGCTAAAATAGGAGTAAGAAAGAAGAAGAAAAAGGGCAAAGCGGTATATAATGTTACTGTAAACGGCACGACATACAGGGTACAGATAAATGATAAAAAAGCCGTTGTTAATAATGAAGTTTATGATATAGATATCCGGGAAGCAGGAGAAGGTGAAGCTGTTTCTGCTTCACCGGCACCAGGTCCTGCACCCAGGCTTGCTCATGCGCCTGTGCCTGGGACATCTGCCCAACCAGTACGGACTGTACAGCCAGCTGCACCTTCTGCGCCTGCTGCTCAAAGAGCTTCCTCTGCGGCCAAACCTGCTGCAGCCAGGCCGACCCCAGTACCAGCGCAGCCTGCAGCCAGAACTGCCGCACAGTCGGCAGATAGATCGTCTGCGGGTACGGGCGGACATACCCTTGTAAAGGCGCCTCTCCCCGGTACAATCATAAGAATTGTTAAGAAAGTAGGCGATACGGTAAAGAGAGGAGACTCCATACTGGTACTGGAAGCTATGAAAATGGAAACAGATATTCCTTCCACTGTTGACGGTGTAATAGAAGAGATTAGTGTTAAATCGGGAGATCAGGTGGCAACGCAGCAGGTCCTTGCCAGAATAAAGGTATAGATAAAGGTATAGATAAAGGTATAGGGGAAATTAAACATGAGCGATGTAACTGTGTTAGCAAATTTCTGGAAGTCTTCAGGGATTACCGTCTTAACAGGCGGACAGGTATTAATGATTGCAATCGGTTTTTTTCTTGTTTTTATTGCCGTAATCAAAAAGCTTCAGGCTCAAATACTAATCCCCCTTGCATTAGGAATAATCCTAGCAAATGTCCCGATTAGCTTTATATCCGGCCCGACCGGTTTTTTGGGAAGCCTATATTCTTTCGGGATTGTTAAGGAGTTCTTTTTAATTTTCTTCTTTATCGGGCTCGGTGCCATGGCGGATTTCGGTCCTTTAATTGCAAATCCGAAAACAGGGCTCTTAGGACTTGCCTCGCAGGTTGGGATATTTGTAACCTTTATCATAGCTCTGCTTTTAGCTAATACATTCGGTTTTTCCTTAAAGAGTGCAGCTGTTGTCGGCATATTGGGGGCCGCCGACGGGGCTACCGCTATGTTTCTCTCATCCAAACTTTCACCGGAGATATTCGGTGCTGTTGTAGTAACGGCTTATTTTTACATAGCTGTCCTTCCTGTTTTACAACCGCCGATTATGAGAATGCTTGTAACGGAAGAGGAAAGAAAAATACGAATGCAGAGCCTTAAGGGAGTTTCACGAGCTGCAAAACTTGTTACGGCTTCTTTAGTACTTATCCTATGCATTATCTTTGTTCCCGCAGTTTCACCTTTAGTAGGGGCTTTTGTTTTTGGAAATATATTAAAAGAATCCCGTGTTGCGGACAAACTTACAAAGGCTGCACGTGATGAGCTTCTGGATATTACTACAATATTTTTAGGATTAACTGCAGGGTCTATGCTCTCCGCATCCTCCTTTTTAAAGTTGGAGACTTTGGGGATTGTTATTTTAGGCTTTCTTGCTGTAATTACCGGGACCTTTACAGGAGTTCTCCTTGCAAAAATTATGAATAAGCTATCCAAAGAACCTGTGAATCCTCTTATAGGAGCTGCAGGTGTTTCTGCTCTCCCGGTGGCGTCGAGAGTCGTCTATACCGAAGGCGCAAGGTACGATGCGAAAAATCAGCTTCTCCTCCATGCCATGGGTCCCAATGTGGCTGGTTTAATAGCATCTCTGATTACAGCAGGCATATTTTTATCTATACTGGGATAAGAAATTGTTTATTTATTTACAGCAGGGTAATTAAAAACTCTTATAAGAGATATCAAAGATTCTCTTAATTTACTCAAATGTTTATTTGCCAGCTGCCCACCTTCCATAGCAGCACAGGCAGGATAAAAAGAGAACTGTTCATTTATTATTAATTTTTTTCATCCTGAATGCCGGTCGTTGTCTAATAAAAGGGCAGAGTGCTACGGCCTTGTCCGCGGGGTATCTACTAATTATTATGAAAAGTAAAATAATCAAGATTATATATTGCATAAGCCGGGGCAAAACTGCCACCGTTCTGTTTTAAAGTTGCTGTTCCTCGCCAGTCGAACATTCCGGAGATAAAATGCCACTTTTCGAGATATTTTCCGGAATCTATAAGATCTCCAAAATCATTGAGATGACTTACGAATTAGAATAATATCTACCTTTAAAAATACAAATTTTATAGGAGGAGCGATGATGGCAAGGGAAAGGATTGGGATGAAAAAGATTAGAGAGGTAATAAGACTTATGTAGATTCCCGAGTAATAGTAGAAAAAAGTTAGATAATATCCCAGATTATAATCTATACAAATAAGAATAAAAGAGA
>QNBI01000125.1 GCA_003641675.1 Spirochaetota bacterium
CGTAGCTTCACGTCCCATTATATAAGCCTCTTCTGCCTTACCGAAATCAAAGGTATGAATATCATTGTTTAAGGGCTTTATAACTATATCCGCTGTATAAATTTTCGGAGAGGTTACTCTGCTGTAGCCCTTTTCAAGAAGCCTTAATGAGGCTGCAAAAATTTCCAGCCCCGAAGGTTTGTTATTGTCAATGTTAAAAGCTGTCCTTTTCCTGTTTGCCAGGTCTATTGCAAGCTCTAAGATTGATCTTCGAAAACCATGGCTGTATAACGTCGAAAGTGCGGCGACATCGGAAACAATAATAGTGCGGGCTCCCATTTTACGTGCAATATCAACAGGAATATCATCCAGTACACCGCCGTCCACAAGGAGATGCCCCCTGTACTTTACAGGTTCAAAAATTCCGGGTATAGCAGAAGATGCCCGCATTGCGAGTGCAAGCGGGCCCTTGCTAAAAATGAACACCTTTTTTTCTGTAAGGTCTGTTGCAACTATTACAAGAGGTATTTTAAGGTCCTCTATCTTTGCATTCCCTACATCTCTTTTAAAGATAGCGAACTCTTTATCGCCGTCCAGTATTCCTCTACCCATGGAAGTAATGTTAATGATAGAGGATAGCTTAAAGGCTTTCATCTTTACAAGAAGCTGTTTTGGAGTATATCCGTATGCATAGTAGCCGCCCATAATACTTCCCATACTCACCCCTATTATGAGGTCAATTGGAATATGATAATCCCTTAAAACACTCAATACCCCGGCATGGGCAAAGCCTCTTGCACTTCCGCCGCTTAACACCAGAACCACAGAAGGTTTTTTGGAAGCTGTATCTAAACCGACAACACGTATAGGTGAATAGCCTTTAAGTACCGGAATAGAATCCGGAATAGAAACAGAATTCTCGGCGTACGCAAAATTCATAGAGTAAAGTAAAATTATCAATATTAGAAGTATAACAGGGATATTCTTTCTCTGTTTCATAGTACTCATCTTCCTCCCGGACTTTTATGCAATAGTATTGAAAAGGCGGGCATTTTGCAAGCGGGATATTACCCGAATTATGAGATAACAACAGATACAGGGTTACAATTACACAAATATAATCTATTTATTTGCGTTATTACAAATTATATAATTATATATATGACATATGTATATTTTAATGGTATTATTTTTGATTAAAATAAAGGAACAAGATACATGGCGCTGGATATGATTGATCTCAATAGAGTGAGAAATTCATATAATGAAACTACAGCATCTCCGGATATTACAGTTAAGGTTGTGCAGATGGAAAAAGCGGTATAGGCGCTGTCTTCGTGGAATGTTTTTGTGTTCTCTGCGTATAATATTTCAGCAGGTTTTCACTTTGAGCTGAGACCGGGTGAAATATATTTGCAAAAGAGAAGTTTACACTATAAACTTATTATTAGCTTACTGTAAAATATTCTGTTGCTTCTTATATCAATATGATTTTTTAGGCGTTAGATTTAATACAAATTCACACCATGGAGGTCTAAGGTGAACAGAAATGGCAGAATACTCCACAGTTTAAGCCAGGCTGTCATACTGCCTGTTGCTCTTTTTCTCATGCTCTTCTTAGCAGATATTTTTATTACAACAGCTTCTGCCGAGAGCGAACCATTATTGGTAAGGGTCGGTGCTTATGAAAATCCCCCAAAAATATTAAAGGATGAGGATGGGGAAATTTCCGGATTCTGGCCCGATTTAATCGAGAGTATAGCTCAAAAAGAAAATTGGAAGATAAAATATATATGGGGCACATGGAGTGAAGGGCTTAAACGTCTAAAAAACCGAGAGATAGATATAATGCCCGATGTGGCATTTACAGAAGAGCGTAATAGATTATACAATTTCTCTAAAGACCCTATTATAACAAGCTGGACAAGAGTCTATGTTAATAAAGAAAATACAGATATCAAGTCTGTAATTGATCTAAAAAATAAGAAAATCGCCGCTTTAAAAGGTAGTGTTAATCTGGAAGGAATCGGAGGGTTAAGGGAAATTTCCAGAGCATTTCACTTAAACTGCAGATTCCTGGAACTGGATAGCTATACAGAAGTATTTAGAGCAGTAGAAGGAAAAAGAGCCGATGCAGGGATTACAAACAGGGACTTTGGCAACAAAAATGCAAAAAATTTTAAAGTTAGGCCGACACATATTATTTTTCAGCCTATTGATGTAAAATTTGCCTTTCCGAAAGACGGAAAACTAACCCCGTACCTTGTAAAAGAGATAAATAACCGAATAAGAGAACTTAAACAGGATGAAAACTCATCCTACTATAAGCTCCTCGCTAAATATTTTGAAGCAAAAATAGCCGAAAAAACAGTTTTAATATTTCCAGTATGGCTAAAGAATTTACTGCAAATAACGGGCGTTTTACTTATTTCATTCCTTCTTCTTATTATTATTTCAAGAGTTCAGATCAGAAAAAAAACCCATGAAATAAGAGCTAAGAACAAAGAACTCCGTACTACTTCTCAGCTTCTTTCCGCCCATCTCCTAAACACCCCTCTTGGGGCAATTTCCTGGGATTTAAATTACAGGATCATTGAATGGAATCCGGCAGCCGAAACCATATTCGGCTGGACGAAAGAAGAAGCCATAGGCAAAGCTGCTAATGAACTTATAGTTCCTCAAGATCAGAAAGAACTGTTTAATGGCATTTTTAGGGATCTACTCTCCGGCAAAGGCGGTACACACAGTATAAATGAAAACATTACCAAAGAGGGCAGGAGAATTGTATGTGACTGGTACAACACTGCATTAAAAGATGAAAATGGAAACATTAAAGGAATAGCATCGTTAGTAAGTAATATTACCGCGCAAAAAGAAACAGAGCAAGCTCTAAAAAAGAGCGAAGAAAGATTAATGAGAGTATTTCAGGCATCGCCTTTAGGTATTGGGCTTGTGCAGAACCGTAAACTCCTGTGGCATAATGAAACCATGTCCCGGATGTTAGGCTATCAGCCGGATGAGCTTCATGGAAAGAGTGCCAGGCTTCTCTATAGGACCGATGAAGAGTATGAACTGGCAGGCAGAGCAATTAAAGCACTCGGGGCGGAGAATAGAAGAACAGAACTTAAAACAAAATGGGTACGCAAGGACGGATCGGTCTTTGACTGCCACATTCGTTATACACTTCTTAACCCGGAATCTAAAGACGGGGTAGTGCTCGCACTTGCAGAGGACATTACAAATGAGAAAAGAGCAGAGGAAGAGAAGAAACGACTCGAAGCAAAACTCAACCAGGCACAGAAGATGGAAGCAATAGGGGTGCTTGCCGGAGGAGTAGCCCATGACTTTAACAACCTGCTCACCAGCATTCTTGGAAACGCAGAGCTTGCCATGCAGGATCTGGACAAAGATGCATCTCTTTATAAAAATATTAGTGAAATTGAGAAGGCGGGACAGCGTGCATCCTCATTGACACGGCAGCTCTTAGCCTTCAGCAGAAAAGAGCTAATCCGGCCTGTAATCCTGGATCTTAACAAAACCACAGAGGATCTAACAAGAATGCTCCGTCGTCTTATCGGAGAGGATATCGAACTGGTTGTAACCTATTCACCCGAACCCTGCCTGCTGAAAGCAGATCCCGGACAAATTGAACAGGTACTTATGAACCTTTCAGTTAATGCCAAAGATGCTATGCCGAGAGGAGGGAAACTCATAATAGAAACAGAAAATGTAGAACTTGACAGAGAATATTTTCAGGAACACGGTGAGGAGAGTATACCGGGACACTACGTAATGCTGTCGGTGACCGACACCGGTATCGGCATGGATAAGGAGACACAAACCCGTATATTCGAGCCTTTTTTCACGACAAAGGAAATGGGGAGGGGAACCGGTCTGGGACTTTCCACTGTTTACGGTATTATAAAACAGAACAATGGGTATATCTGGGTTTACAGCGAAGAGGGAAAAGGCACTACCTTTAAAATCTACTTCCCCAGAGTTAAAGAAGATACACGTGATTTACAAAAAGATCAATCTTCTGAGCCTTCACTTACAGGATCTGAGACGATTCTGGTTGTGGAAGACGAGGAAATGCTTAGGGGAATGACTGAAAGGATTCTGACTAAGTATGGTTACAAAGTACTTACTGCCGGGAACGGAAAGGAAGCTTTCCGAAACTCAGTGAATAATCGCGGTCGTATTGATCTTATACTGACAGATGTAATTATGCCGGGGATGAGTGGAAAGGAATTGGCAGAACGGATGCAGTTAAAAATTCCTGAAATAAAAGTACTCTATATGTCCGGATACACCAACAATACAATTGCAGATCACGGTATTCTGGAAAAGGATGTGGCATTTATTCAAAAACCATTTACGCCTAAAGACCTGGCTGGCAAAATCCGTGCTCTACTGGATAAGAAGTAGAACAAAATGAAAAAGGAGGATTTGAGTTTTAAAACTTACATCCTCTTTTTTACGAGTTACTCTATTTTAGTTAGAGCGTTGACAAAGTTTTATGTATGCATTAATGATTTTGTTAAAATGCGGCACATATTTAGTTTTCATTATAAACTTCTTTTATCATTTTTACTTAAGAGATAAAACCGGTAATGAAATTGATCTTATCGTAGACATGGGAAAGAAACTTCTTCCCATAGAAATCAAAACTTCTCGTACGTACTCACCAGTATTTAAGCAAAATATTAACAAATGGTTATCACTCCCCGGAAACACGAACAAAGAGGGAATTATTATTTACAGGGGAAACGATATAATAGGGAAAAACAATAACATTCCTACCGTTCCATGGTATATATTTTAACCAGTTAACTCTTTTAAGGTTCGAATAACCCACTCCACACCTTGACACATATAGTAAAAGCACTATACTTGTAAAAACTATAGTTTCGAAGGTGCCTGTAAAAGGGCTTAAAAGGGAATGCCGTGAAAATCGGCAACTCTCCCGGAGCTGTGACAGGGGACGAAAGATACTGACCTGTGTGTAAGGTGTTCTAGTAAATAGCCAAAAACTGAGCGGCTTTATTAGGCTCACTTAAAACACTTAAAAAGAGCTTTAAGGAGTTGTCTTTCATACAGGGAAGTGACACTGCTTTTAAAAGAGTGGGAAGTCGTATCGAGTAGGATGATCCTGGAGTCAGAAGACCTGCCTCGAAACAATGGGAAGAGAAAGTGCGCTCCCGCCCGGCGCGGACGGGTGCGAGAGCTAAATGAATTTCTCTTATCCATATTAACCAGGGCAAAGTTGAAATCAGGGTGCAGCCCCGGTCCTTAGTAAAAGGATCGGGGCTTTTTTTATTTTTTGCACATCTCATACAGAGAGATGTACACCAATTTCAATATTAATAAGGAGGGGAACAATGAAAGAAGAATATTCTTCCCAAAACTTTATCCAAAAATTTTCAAAAGTAGTAAAGAGAGACGGTAGGATTGCAGAGTTTGACGCATCAAAGATTACAAATGCCATCCTAAAGGCAGGAAGAGCAACGGGTGAGTTTGACAGAGAAGTCGCAGAAAAACTTACCCTAAGAGTGTTAAATCTTCTGCAAACCACAACTAAGGGTAAATATCCTCAGGTTGAAGAGATTCAAGATACGGTAGAGGAAATACTCTTAACCTCACCCTACAGAAAAACGGCAAAGGCCTACATCATCTACAGAGAGCAACACGCAAAGATGCGACAGATAGCTACTCGCTTTAACGCCAATCTTGTAGAGAACTATCTTAGTCGTTCCGACTGGAAGGTAAACGAGAACAGCAATATGGACTACTCCCTACAGGGACTAAACAACTATATATCGTCAGAAATCAGTAAATCCTACTGGCTAAATGAGATATACCCCAAAGAGGTGCGGGACGCCCACATAAACGGAGACTTTCACATACATGATTTGGGTTCTCTAAGTGTTTACTGCGTGGGCTGGGATCTTTTGGACCTACTAAGAGAGGGATTCAAAGGGGCTGTAGGGAAGGTAGAATCCGAACCGGCAAAGCACCTAAGAAGCGCCCTAGGACAGATAGTCAATTTCTTCTACACTCTCCAAGGTGAGGCAGCGGGGGCCCAGGCCTTCTCCAATTTTGATACACTCCTTGCCCCCTTTATAAGATTCGACAATCTCTCCTACAGAGATGTCAAACAATCACTACAGGAGTTCGTATTTAATCTGAATGTTCCTACACGTGTTGGCTTTCAGACTCCATTTACAAACCTAACACTGGACTTAACCGTGCCCTCTTATCTTGCATCCATGCCTGTGCTAATAGGAGGAAAACCAACGGAGTATGTGTACGGTGATTTCCAGGAGGAGATGAATATATTCAACAGAGCATTCCTGCAAGTAATGAGCGAGGGCGATGCCAAGGGAAGGATTTTTACATTTCCGATACCAACCTACAACATATCGGATGATTTTGAATGGGATAACGAAATAATAGAGATACTATGGAAGGTTACGGGAAAATA
>QNBI01000126.1 GCA_003641675.1 Spirochaetota bacterium
CTGGAGCTGTTAGATCAATTAGGAGAAGAAGAACCCTTGTCCTCGAAATATGTTTAAGAAACTGCAGCCCGAGTCCTGTTCCTTCATGAGCCCCTTCTGCTATACCAGGAATGTCAGCAAGAACAATATCTGAATAGCCGGTTCTTAAAACACCCAAATTAGGAGTTTTAGTGGTAAAAGCATAGTTGCCGACTTTAGGATTTGCATTTGTCAGTACGGAAAGAAGTGTGGATTTACCAGCATTGGGAAGTCCTACAAAACCAACATCTGCAATTAGTTTTAATTCGATGGAAAGTCTGCGTGTTATCCCTTCTTTTCCTGATTGTGCAATTCTTGGTGTCTGCCGCACAGAATTGGCGAAATGTGCATTGCCCTTGCCTCCATGACCGCCCTTTAGAAAAGTCCACTGTTCCCCATCTTTAATAAATTCTTTTATAGTCCTTCCTGTTTCGAAATCTTTAATTATAGTTCCCGGAGGTACAGGGATTTTTACATTTTTGCCGTTTCTGCCATGTTTTTTCTGGCCTCTGCCGGGCTTTCCTTTATCTGCCCTAAAAAATCGTTTTAAATTTAAATGTGAGAGCGTTTTTAAATTCGAACGAACAGTAAAGACAATATCTCCGCCATCTCCGCCATCTCCGCCGTCCGGTCCACCTCTGGGTATATATTTTTCACGCCGGAAAGACACAGCGCCGTCTCCCCCTCTACCAGATGAGACGGTTATTGTTACTTCATCTACAAATTCATTCACTAGAATAAGAGTCTAAAGGCTAACAGGCTCCACAGAAACTACCTTTTTGCCCTTTCTTTTCTGGAATACTACTTTTCCATCTGCTTTTGCATAAAGTGTATCGTCTCTTCCACGTCCCACATATTCACCCGGATGCAATCTTGTACCTCTCTGCCTTACAATTATTGTTCCGGCATGAACCATTTCACCGCCAAATCTTTTTACGCCAAGCCTCTGTGACTGAGAATCTCTTCCGTTTCTTGAACTTCCTCCGCCTTTTTTATGCGCCATATCTAATCCTCCTGGTTATTTTCAAACCTAACATCTATGGAAACTGCATCCGGATAAACACTTTTAACTTCCGCCAGTACACTCATTAGCATATCCGTAACACCTCTTACCCAGAGCTCTTTTCCTCTTTTAATACTTTTAATCCTTATATAAAGTTTTCCCGCTGAGGGAGCTTCCCCTTCCGCTTCTGTTTTATCATCCACATACAGCAGTTTGGAACCTGTTTTCAATACAGCAGAAATAATGCCGCACGGGAGATTTTGCCCTTTCTCTGCCGTTTTATAATCCAATGCATGTCCTTCTGCCTTTAGCGATTTTAAACAGCCATTGGAATGCAGGCTTACCTGTATCTGGATCAAGTTTAGCCCTTGCTTATATTTTCTATTTTAAGCAGAGAAAACTGAGCCCTATGGCCCTGTCTCTTTCTATATTTCTTTCTTCTCCTGTACTTATATATTAAAACTTTCTTATCACGGCCGTGTTCTGTAACCACAGCCTTTACTTTTATCCCTTTAACGTAGGGTTCTCCAACAGAAACCTTACCTTCTCCCGAGGTTAGCAGAACCGTTTTTAATTCCACCGAATCTCCTATTTTATTGGCAAGTCTGTCTACCTTAACAATTGAACCCTCTTCTATTTTGTACTGTTTACCTTTTATTTCTATTAAAGCGTACATTTATGTCACCTCATCTGTCTAGATTTTAAACCGTTTATAGCATAGGCTCAATCATAAGGTCAAGCCTTTTACAACAACCGAGCTTTTACCCTTCCCTTAATCCGGGTTTAAAATAGCGTTCCTTTTCTTTTGAAAGCTTTTTTAATACCGGACACGATTTTGCGCTACACATTGCACACCGAGAAAAGTCTTCCTCTCTTTCCAGCGTTATTTCCATTATCCTGCCTTTTCTTAAGAGGAAACCGATCATTCCTTCCAATGCCGATTTTTCTATACCTGCCAATACGGATATTTCTGTTAGACTTACAGGAATACTGTAATAATTTAATACTTTTATTATTCTTTTTAAAGGAGTTTCTGTATTAAAGTTCCTATCTGAAATACCGCCATACTTATAATATACGCTACAGTTATATTGAACAGTACTGAAAATATTGCCCATTTTAATCCTGCCTCCTTTGCTATCGCCCCCATCGTAGCTACACATGGTGAGTAGAGAAGAATAAAAAGTAAGAAACTATAGGCTGAAAGCGGAGTAAAATCACGCGCAATTCTCTCTTTTAAAGTGTCCTTCCCATTTATAGATTTTGTTTCAGGGTTACCGCTTGAATTTTTTTCCTCCACACCGTAGAGAGCAGCCATTGTCCCTACAACAGCCTCTTTCGCAAATATACCTGTAAACAGAGCAACAGAGGCTTTCCAGTCTGCAAAACCCTGGGGTTTAAATACGGGTGCTATAGCTGTTCCTATTTTTCCCAATACAGAATCCTTTGAATTCGGAGTAACGCCAACGGGAAGATAACCGATGATTACGAGCAGAAGAATAATCGCTACTATTAATGTTCCAGCTCTTTTTATGAAGGACCATACATTTTCCCAGGTATGCATTAATATACCTTTTAAAGTGGGAAGTCTATATGGAGGCAGCTCCATTACAAATGGGGTGGAAGGTCCTTTTAATATTGTTTTACGAAAAACAAGCCCGACAATAATTGCCATAGCTATACCGATTGCATACAGAGAAAATACAACAGTACCTACATTTTGGGCAAAAACCGCACCGGCAATCATTATATAAACAGGAAGCCGTGCACCGCATGACATAAAGGGATTTATAAGTATCGTTATTAGCCTGTCCTTCTCATCCTCCATTACCCTCGTGGCAAGAATACCAGGCACATTACAGCCGAAACCAAGAATAAGTGGAATAAAGGCCTTCCCAGGTAAACCCATCCAGTGCATTAGACGGTCCATTACAAAGGCTCCTCTGGAAAGATACCCGATATCTTCCAAAAAAGAAAGAAAGAAAAAAACAAGAGCAATCGGCACAACAAAGGTAATTACAGTACCGGTTCCTCCTATTACTCCGTTTACAAGAATAATTGATATCCACGCTGGTGCATGCAGATTGACAAGTACATTATTTATTAAATCAATAAGAGATGCAAACAAGGAGTCAATATAGTCTATTCCCGGCTGTGAAAAATCAATCGATATTTTAAACATTAAAAATATAACAAGAGCAAAAAACGGTATGCCTAAGATTCTGCTTGCAATAACCGCATCTATTTTTTCAGAAAGAGTTATTCTTATGTCAGCTGTAACCTTTACAGCTTCTTTGACAAGGCCGGATATAAAACCGTATCTGTAGTCGGCTATTATTGTTTCCGTATCTTCCCCTACTATTTTTACCACCTTTTCCTTATACTCATTAATTCGGTCACGCAATTCTTTGTTTTCGAGCAGGAGCTCATATTCCTTATCACCCTCGAAAAGTTTAACGGCAAGCCATCTTAACGGTAATTTAAGCCTCGTTGCAGATTCCTTTAAGAGCTCCTGTACATCGGCAAGTTTTTTTTCTCCGTCTGCGCCGAAAGTCACCATTGCATTTTTCTTATGCCACCGGCCGAGTATAACCTCTTTCACCGCTTCCACCGTAGCTTCCACGCCCTGACCTTTAAGAGCTACTACAGGAACTACAGGAAGATGAAGGTGACTGGAGAGTATATCTACATCTATTTTTAGATTTTTTTTCTCTGCTGCATCCATTAAATTAAGTGCGATAACCATAGGAATTTCAAGTTCAAGAAGCTGAGTAGTTAAAAAAAGATTCCTTTCAAGGTTCGAAGCATCTACAATATTTATAATTGCATCCGGTTTTTCTTTTAAAAGGTAATCTCGGGCAATTCTTTCATCCAGGGAATATGCACTTAATGAATATATTCCAGGTAGATCTATAATCTCAGCACGTATATTATGATTAATATTTAAGAAACCTGTTTTTTTTTCTATTGTGACACCCGGCCAATTCCCCACTTTCTGACGAGCACCTGTTAACTCGTTAAAGAGGGTGGTTTTGCCACAGTTGGGATTGCCTACAATTGCCACCCTATAATTTTGTCTGCCACTTCCAATGCCTTCTTTTCCTTCTCCCTCTCCACCCATGATGATTGTTCCTTTCCACTATAATATTGCGAGCTTCACTTCTTCTCATAGAAAGATGAAAATCACGTAATTTAAAATCCAAAGGATCTCCTAAAGGTGCAACCCTTATAAGTTCTATCTCGACACCGGGAAGTAAACCCATAGCAAGCAGTTTCTGCCTTAAGTCTCCCGCTGCATATATCTGCAACACTGTAGCTTTTTCTCCGGGCAACAGCTGATCCATTGATATTTTCATACTTTCAATTCCTTTCTTCCGAACAGTTGCTCACATTTCCAAGCAGTTTTTTCTCTAAAAATTGTTTCCACCATAATTTTCCATGTTTTTTTGTTTTAAAAACATAGAGGTTAAAGAAATTTACAAGCTTGACCAGCCTTCTTACTGTTTCGCAGCCTACCGAGTGTTCTATTTTACAGGCTTCATCCCTCGATATTTCCTCTGGAAGCAGGAGTACTTCGCATAGAAATCTGTAAAGGCTTTCATGTTTATCAGTAACAGTACTTGCTATTTTCTTTCCGTTTTCAGTTAAACTTATAAAAGAATTTCTGCTATAGTTTACAAGCCCTTTTGCCCGTAGAACTTTTAAGGCCCCTGTTACCGACGGCATTTGCACATTAAGGTAGCGTGCAATATCACTTACACGTGCAACCCGATTAGTTTTCTCAAGCTGCATTATTGCTTCAAGATAGTCTTCTAAACTCGCGCTAAGCTCATTACCTGCAATTTTATTCACAAACACAAGTTAACAACATCCCCTAATTGTGTCAACTAACTTTGTTAGTTTTAACTAATATTTTTATAGGGCTCAACATTTTTTAAAATTGTACTTTATAATGCTCTTGACCTGGACCGGAAACATATATTAATATCAACTATCAAAAAAATGCCGGAGTGGTGGAATTGGTAGACACAGGGGACTTAAAATCCCCCGGGCTTAAACGCCTGTACCGGTTCAAGTCCGGTCTCCGGCAATTATTTTATATAAATCCATATCTTATTTTTAAAATATTCACAAATGCATATATTGATTATATAGTCTCGTAATAAATATTGACAATATGCGTTATCGTGATTACATTATCATTATAAAATTATCACTAATCTTTAGGAGGTTTATAATGGTAAAATACGATGTAATTGTAATAGGCGGAGGCCCTGCAGGCGTTATCTCTGCAGTTACCGCACGTAAATGCGACGGAAACAAAAAGGTTCTTCTTATCCGTGATCAAAAAACCAGCCTTATCCCCTGCGGAATACCGTACATTTTTTCTACCCTTGAATCTGTGGATAAAGATATTATGGGAGATAAGGGTCTTATCTCTGTGGGCACAGAAATAAGCATTGATAAAGTTACCGATATCGATTCTAAGGAGAAAATAGTTACAACGGCATCCGGAAAAAATTATGGATTTGAAAAACTTGTTTTGGCTACAGGAGCATCCTCTATAAAACTTCCCATAGAGGGAATAGACCTTCCCGGAATTTTTCAAATAAGAAAGGAAATGGATTATCTTAAAAAATTAAGGGAAGAAGTCTTAAAAAGCAAAAATATTGTCATCATAGGAGGCGGATTTATCGGTATGGAATTTGCCGATGATATATCAAAACTTCCGGATAAAAACGTGACAATAGTAGAAATGCTTCCTCACCTTGTAAATGTAGCTTTCGACAACGAGTTTTCCATACAGGCCGAAGAAGAACTTAAAAAACAGGGAGTCTCTATTTTAACCGGTAAGAAGGTTTCGAAATTTAAAGGCAGCTCGAAGGTAGAAAAAGTGGTGCTTGAATCCGGGGAAGAAATACCCGCAGATGTTGTTATTGTTTCCATCGGTGTAAAACCGAACGCTGAACTTGCGAAAAAAGCAGGCCTTGATATAAGCAAACTAGGGGCAATTTGGGTGGATGAATACTTAAGAACTTCCAACAGAGATATTTTTGCTGTCGGCGACTGTGCAGAAAAGAGAGATTTTTATACAAGGAAACGAGTACCTGTTATGCTTGCATCTACCGCAACATCAGAAGCAAGAATCGCAGGGGCAAATCTTTTTAAAATTCAAGTCATAAGGGAAAACAAGGGAACAATTGCGATTTTCTCGACCAAAGTGGGAAATCTCGCACTTGCTGCAGCAGGTCTTACAGAAAGACGAGCTAAAGAGGAAGGCTTTGAAATTGTTACAGGTACAGCAGAAGGTGTGAACAGACATCCCGGCTCCATGCCAGGGGCAAAACCTGTAAAGGTTAAATTAATCTTTTCAAAGAAAACCGGAACCCTCTTAGGGGGACAGATTGCCGGGGGACAGAGCATAGCCGAAATGATTA
>QNBI01000127.1 GCA_003641675.1 Spirochaetota bacterium
GAATCTGGTGCAGATGTGCTTATTGTGGAGGACGATATTGCAAGCCGTGAGAGCACTCTTATTTCGCCTGCTCATTTTGATGCCTTTGTCGCCCCGTACAACAAACGTGTACTTGATTATGCTCATAAACTCGGGCTAAAAGTTGTAAGGCACAGCGACGGCAACCTCTGGTCGATTCTGGACAGGCTAATCGATATGGGCTACGATGGTTTAAACCCCCTGGAAGAAGATGCGGGAATGAGCTTGAAAAAGGTAAAGGATTACTGCGGCGACCGGATATGCCTTGCCGGCAATATTGACTGCGGAGAACTTCTTTGTAATGGAAGTGAAAAGTCGGTCGAAGAGGCCGTTATCAGTGCGATAAACGATGCGGGTCCCGGCGGAGGGTATATATTATGCTCTTCCAATTCTATTCACCCGGGTATTAATCCGCATAATTTTATCGCTATGGTTAATGCTGCAAAAAAATACGGGGGCTATTGACCCCCCGTTAATTTTATAAATCTCTGCAGTTAGTGTGTGCTAGAATGTGAAGTTAGGGTCTGTTATTACAGTCCCAGTTTCACGGTTAGATTTTATTATTTTATTAAGATAGTCTGATGATATGAACTGTGCTTTGTAGCCTGAATTGTTTCTTTCCAGCTGAGAGTAAAAGGAACGCATATGGTTTCTCGACCCCTTGTTGAGGTTCTGATATATAATTGTTATATCATCATTATCCGTCTGTGCTATGAGTTTTTTAAGATCGGCAATATCAAGGTCTTCCACTGTAGCGCCTACAGTAAGTGCATCTGTCAGTGAAGCTGATCCCTGTTCGGTAAGGGAATCGTAGAGTTTCTGAAGCTCTTCATTCTCGAACTTACCGGGGAGGTCTGTTTTTATCGGGTCTTCGAGGTTATACCGTTCTATAAGAATGCCGACTGCATCCATGTGCGTCTGTTCTGCTCTGGCAATATTTGTAAATACCGGAATGTTCCATTTTGCATACAGTGTATTGTAAACATCGCGCGCCAGTTTTTCTTCCTCACGCATCTGTCTCCTTATGATTAATTTTATTTTACACCTATAATAGTGCAATTAACGTGCCAAGAAATAAGGCATACAGTTAATCATAGAGAAGCTTAAGGGGGCGAGAATCGGGAAATAATTTCCAATGCACAAAAAACGGGAAATAAGTAGTCTGTTAATATCAGCAGACCGGCTTTACGGGTCCAGCTCATAAGCGCCGATAGACCAGGGTATGGTGCGTGTTGTTTTGTCCTTATCCGGATTAAAGCCTTCCGCTGAAAGGTTGGCGCCTCCCTCGCTTATACCTGTTGGAGTTCCTGAAAGCAGCCGGTAATCAGGATCGTATGCCGGTAAAGCATCTGTATTATTCGAGCAGGGGATTGAACCTGATATTATGTTATTTCGAATATCCGGTGTGACAGTATCTTTTATATAAATGGCATAAGCAGTACTGCCGGGATAGCCTCCGTTTATAAAATTGTTAAAGATTTTAGGCTCTCCATTACTTTCCAGATAAATGCCATAGGTACTCCGTCCACGATAATGGTAGAAGTGATATCACCCGCACTGGCTTCGAGTGCCCTATGAGGATCTAATATCGTACTGCTGGTACTGATATCGGTATCCCTGATAGTGGTAATGTAAGTTGCTGTATTTCTTGCACTCCAGTCTCCGTCCTTGTATCCCCCATGGATAGAAACGCCCTCTACAGGGTTACCACCGGCCCCAGCCCCTCGTAGGTACCTTCCGAAATCCTTACGGCAGAAATGCCAGGTGCAGCAGCATCTATTCCTGCCTGTATGCAGACTTTGGGCGCTGTGGAAATGCCTGAGTTGTCGTTGCTGCCTGTATTAATATTTACTAGAGCTGTTGCTGTCGTATCCACAGTCCATGAAACTGTTTCTGCATCTTTTTCCTGCTGCCTCTGTTCCTTCCTGTACGGTAGTCCAGTGGCCGGAAGCTGAGCTTGCGGTTGACCATGAATATATACTGCCGTTTTCCTCCTAAGGCTATTATTATGATAATATAATACATGTATAATTAATAATCTATAGAGATAGCCTAATTGTTCAATAATATATAGCTATTAATGCTCTGAGTGAAAAATAGTCTTCCCAGCCTAATAAATGCCTGATATTATATATAAAGACACCTTTATAGGAGAATGAAAATGGAAGAACTTTCACAGAAAGGCTGGTATTCTAATCTCGACGAAGCAAAAGAAAAAGCAAGCGAAATACGCAAGCCGATACTGCTTCAGTTTCACCGTGATCCCTGTTCCGGCTGTAGAAGAATGTATTCCTATACGTATCCGGATTCTGATGTGGATATGGAAATAAACAGATGGTTTGTAAAATTAAGACTCGATATTCTTAAGGAGCATAAGATACGTTCTCAGTATTCTGCTGTATGGACCCCTTCTTTCTACGTGATCGATTATCAGGAAAAATTATACTTTTCCTTCCCGGGTTATCTCCCGCCGGAGGATTTTAGAATGCTCATGAGACTGGGATTATCGTGCTATTTTGTTCCGAGGGGAAAGTACAGAGATGCAGAAACTGTTCTCACGGATGGAATAGATAATTTCCCGAAAAATCCGATGGCAAGCAGGCTACTGTTTCACAGATCAATGGCAAGGTACCTTTTAAAACGAGATAATAAATCATTTAAAAGAGAAATTACTGAAATAAGAGAAAAATACCCTAATTCTCTGGAAGCCGATATGTATCCCTGGACCGATTAACAGAAGTATGAAACTGAATTTTCACAGGGTTATTCCTGACTATGCAGACTATCTAAAGGATGAATCACGCCTTCTGGGGCAAGCGGAGACAATAAGTTTTCCTGTATCGGAAGATGAAATCCGTTATACGCTTAGCCTTTTGTATAGCCGGGAAACACCGGTTACAGTGCAGGGCGGCCGTACAGGAATAACAGGAGGTTCTGTCCCTGAGGGCGGCCATATTCTTAATTTAAGCAGAATGACTAAAATTTTAGGAATACGTTATAACAGTTTAAAAAACAGATATGTTCTAAAAATCCAGCCAGGTGTTCTGCTTGATAATATTAATAATATCCTTGTATCGGCAAAAACGGACATAAAGAATTGGGACAGAGAATCGCTAAAGGTATGGGAAAAGTTCTGCCGTGAAAACAGGAATGTGCACTTCTTTTTTCCTCCCAATCCGACAGAAACAACAGCCTCTGCTGGCGGAATGGCCGCCAACAATGCGTCTGGTTCACGTTCTTACCTATATGGTTCGGTGCGCTCTCATATCGAAGGATTAAGACTGATACTTGCCGACGGTTCGGCTGTAGCTCTTAAACGGGGACAAAACGTCGCGGAGGGCTTAAAGTTTAATCTTAAAACAGATTCCGGAAAGTTAATCAGGGGAGAACTTCCAAACTATGTAATGCCTCACATAAAGAATGCAGCTGGACTTTATGCGGAGAAAAATATGGATTTGACCGACCTTTTTATAGGTTCGGAAGGGACTCTTGCTGTAATTACGGAGCTTGAACTGCTGATTTCCCCTATACCTCCGGTTGTGTGGGGTTTTATGGTTTTTCTTCCGGATGAAAGAGGTGTAATAGAATTAGTCCGCAGTCTTCGCGGTGAAACAGATTCTGCAAATATTTTCTCCGAACCGGCTGCAATAGAATATTTTGATCGGAACTCTTTAAAACTGCTGGAAAATAATAATTTACAAAACGCTTCTTTTAAGAGACTCCCGAAGGTGAGACTTAAGGATGTATGTGCTGTATATACCGAATTCCATGTAAATTCGGAAAAAGAGATGGAGAACATCGCCTGGAGTGTTATCCGGCTAACGGAAAAGGCCGGTGGAAACAGCGATGAAATATGGGCTGCATCTAATCCCGATGAACTTAAACGTCTAAGGGATTTTCGGCATGCGGTACCGGAAATGGTAAATATGGCTATAGAAAAAAGAAGGCAGAAAATTGCCGGAATAACCAAGCTCGGAACGGATATGGCTGTACCAGATGCAAGCCTGGGGACTGTTATGGAAATGTATAACAGGGATTTAAACAATTTAGGTTTTGATTATGTAAAATTCGGCCATATAGGCAATAATCATATTCATGTGAATATAATACCGGAAAGCAAAGATGAATACAGAACAGGTAAAGAGCTCCATTCGGAATGGGCAGAGAAAATTGTCAGTATGCAGGGGACCGTATCTGCAGAACATGGAATCGGCAAATTAAAAAACGGCCTTCTTAAAATAATGTACGGAGAAGAGGGGCTAAAACAGATGAAAAAAGTTAAGAGCCTTCTGGATCCAAAAAGGCTTTTAAATAGCGGAAATGATTTTGATAATTTATTATAATAATAGTAAACTATAAATAAGGAGAAAAAATGGAAAGACAAATTACCAAGATGGGAGGGAACGTTATAACCCTGGAAGGACGGGAAGTGTCTGTTGGGGAGAAAGCTCCGGACTTTATAGTTCTGGATAATGACCTATTGCCTAAGTACCTTAAAGATTTTGCAGGCAGGATTAAGCTGATAAGTGCTGTGCCTTCTCTGGATACAAGCGTCTGTGATACAGAGACAAGAAAATTCAATGAACTTACCGCAGGTTTTTCTAAGGATGTTGTTGTACTCACTATAAGCATGGATTTGCCTTTTGCACAGAAAAGATGGTGCAGTGCTGCAGGAGTGGATAGAGTTATAACACTTTCCGATTACAAAGAGGCAAGCTTCGGCCTAAGCTATGGAGTATTAATTAAAGAACTCAGGCTCCTTAACCGCTCAATCTTTATTGTTGATAAAGATGATGTAATTAGATATATTGAAATAGTCGAAGAAAATTATAATCATCCGGATTATAATAGGGCAGTGAAAGCTTTAAAATCTATGTAGGTTAACGATAAAGTATTATGCACCCGCTTCTCAATAGGGAAAGACAGAAAAAAGCAAAAGACTATAATACTAAAAAGCATTTATGGTCTTTAATAACAGCAGTGCTTGAATTTACAGTTCTTATCTGTGCACTCGTCTTTCATTTTAATATTATTCTATATAAAGCATTCTACGGCATTTCACCTGTACTTGAATATTTAATCTGGAGCGCTGTAATTGCCGCTGCCGCACAAACTGTAGCCTTAATCCCTTCGTTTATATCCGGATATTTTTTGGAGAAAGAGTATGGCTTTATGAAACAGAGTATAGGTAGCTGGTTCGGAGATTTGGGCAAGGGTTTGTTTTTGGAGATTGTACTGGCATGGATTGTGCTAATGCTTTTCGGATGGGTGGTTAAATTATCCGGCATGCTTTGGTGGGCGGTATTTGCGTTTGTCCTCTTTCTCTTTCAGGGCCTTTTAGCTGTTATTTTTCCTGTTCTTATTCTTCCCATTTTTCATAAGTATAACAGAATAGAGGACGAAACCCTTACAACAAAATTAAAATCCGTCCTGGACAGAGCAGGCTTAAAAGTATTGGGATTTTACAGAGAGGATTCTTCCAAAAAAACAGCACACGATAATGCCTTTTTTACAGGCCTGGGCGCTACAAGAAGAATTGTACTTTATGATAATCTAATCGAAAACTATACCCCGGATGAAATAGGGGCTGTTATCGGGCACGAAGCGGCCCATAGAAAAAGGAATCATATAGTCAAACTAATGTTTGTGAACCTTATAGAAACCTTACTGATATCTCTTTTAATCCAGTTTTTTCTTGTTCGTTATTATCCTGAGTTTTTTACAGGCGGAACTGCTGTACTTCCCGCCCTGTTTGCCGTTATGCTTATTTTCGGAGCCGTATCCGCAGTTCTGCAGACTGCTGCAAACTATTTATCGAGACGGTTTGAATACGAGGCGGATATGGGTGCGCTGAAATACACTGGAAATAAAGAGTCTCTTATGAGCATGCTTGCAAAGCTTGCGGACAGAAACCTTTCCGATGCATATCCTCCTAAATGGGTTAAATTGTTTTTTCTTTCTCATCCGCCGGTCGGAGAAAGGATAGAGTATGTTGAAAAATCTAATAATTAATTATAGTGCTATGAATATGGCCTGGCAGAATTGAATTATAACAGAGGGGGTAAATATGCCGGCAATTGAAATTAAACCAAATACATACTGGATAGGGGTAAATGACAGAATAACAGACCTTTTTAAAGGTATGTAGCCCACCATTACCAATATTAATATTTCGATTATTGCACCTTCGCATGGACTTATAGGCGTAATAACCCCGGCTTAATCGTGGAACTCTACAAGAAATGGGCAGGTTATTCATCCGGGGAAACAGAACCGGGTGTTATGCTTCTCTACGGTTCTATGTACGGGAATACCGAGATGATGATGAACGCAGTTGCCCAAGGTATTTCAAGCGAAGGGCTTCCAGTAGAAATATTTGATGCTGCCAGAACTCATTTAA
>QNBI01000128.1 GCA_003641675.1 Spirochaetota bacterium
GATATATGAATATGAGGATGCTTATTATAGCAGATTCAGCAGTTCTGTGTTTTGTAAGGAGTGTAAAAAAGAAGGCTATCTAAGTCTCCCTGCCGAAGGCAGAAGTTATCTTAAAAGTACTTTGAAGATGGAAATGGAGGAGGCGTTAAAGGTTGATATGAAAAATAGGTTAATTGCTGCTGTAAAAAACTTTTTATATAACGCGGTGGAGAATTATTTGGACAGTCCCCTTAAATCACTGCAGAGCGGAGGAGGTATACTGTGAGAGTGTTTCTTGCGCTTCCGCTGCCGGAAGAAACAAAAACTATCCTTAAGTCAATTAACAAGAAGATTAAAAAGTTATATAGTGAGCTTAAATTTGTAAATACGGAGAATATGCATATAACGATGCATTTTTTTGGGGAACTTCCGGATTACAATGTGGAGGAATTAAAAAGGATATTGGAAAATCCGGCTTTAAAAGTACCTGTAATAAAATCAGAATGCGGCTCTCTAGATTTTTTCCCTTCTTCGGGAAAGCCCAGAGTTATATATATAAATTTACAAGAGGGCGGTGATTTTATTTCACAGTATCAGAATAAATTGGAAGATATGCTGGAGGATGCAGGTTTTAAAAGAGAGCAAAAGGTTTTTAAACCGCATATGACTCTTGCACGTAATAAATATTTGTTTATCGACAGGCATAAACTTAAAGAACTGACCATCTCAGATGGGCCTTTTTTTATTGACAGGCTTGTTTTATATAAGTCCATACTGCATAAACACGGTCCCGAATATATAAGTTTAAAGACGGTTTATTTTAAGCAGAATTAGAATGGGAGACAGATATGAGAGCAATTGATGTTATTTTAAAAAAACGTGACGGCAAAGTACTAACAGAGAAAGAGATAAATTATTTTATTCAAGCATATACAAAGGATGAAATTCCGGATTATCAGGCTTCTGCTTTTTTAATGGCCGTTTTTTTTAAAGGGATGAGTTTTCAGGAGAGCAGCATGCTGACCATGGCTATGATTAATTCCGGAGATGTCTATGATTTAAGTAATGTAAAAAAACCGCTTGTGGATAAACATTCCACTGGGGGGGTGGGAGATAAGGTTTCCATTATACTTGCGCCTCTGGCAGCGGCATGTGGTGTAACAGTTCCAATGATGAGTGGACGTGGTTTGGGTCATACAGGAGGAACGCTGGATAAACTCGAATCTATCCCCGGCTATTCTACGCAGTTAAATGTTGATAGATTTAAAGAAGGGTTAAACAGAATTGGATTTTGTATGATAGGTCAGAGTGAGAAAATAGTTCCTGCAGACAGAAAGATGTACGCTCTTCGAGACGTTACAGGTACAGTAGAATCAATTCCGTTAATTACTGCCAGTATTCTCTCCAAAAAATTCGTAGAGGGTGCGGAAGCTCTTGTGTTCGATGTTAAATGCGGATCAGGAGCCTTTATGAAAAATATAGACGATGCAACTCTGCTCGCCAATTCTCTTGTACAAACAGGGACAGAGCTTGGCAAACAGGTAATTGCTGTTATAAGCGATATGAATAACCCGCTGGGTCGTATGGTTGGGAATTTTTTGGAAGTTAGAGAGTCTATTGAATGTCTTAAGGGAGCGGGGGATAAGGATTTGACAGAATTAACCTTAAAACTGGCATCGTGGATGGTGGTAGCCGGAGGCATTAGAGATAATCAGGAGACTGCGGAAAAATTGTGCATAGAGAAGCTTAAGGACGGTTCTGCTTTTAAGAAGTTTCTTGAAAATGTGAAATTTCAGGGTGGCTCCACAGATGTAGTGGAAAATCCAGATAAAGGTCCGAAATCCCGGCATAAACTGGAAATAAAAAGCAATAGCAAAGGTTACATTAAAGGTATAGATGCATATAAAATAGGCAGAGCTTCCGTTATTCTCGGTGCAGGCAGGGCAAAAAAAGAGGATGATGTTCTGCCGGGAGTAGGAATAGAAATACTTAAACGGGAAGGCGACAGGGTGAAAAAGGGAGATACTCTATGTATTTTACATATTGATGATCTTTCCCGTTCGGAAGAAACCGAAAAACTTATTAAAGATGCTTATGCATATTCTGATACCGAAATTAAAAAACATGGAAGAGTATTAAAAGAGATTGTTATGTCATGAAGTGGAAAAAAGAGAAAATTGACGCCGGTGAAGTAAGGGAAATTGCAAAACAATACAAAGTTAACTTAATTGTCGCATCTATACTTGTCCGCCGCGGAATTACATCACAGAAAGAGATAAAATATATTCTGGAAAACAGTATAGAATTTCTTCATAATCCTTTTCTTTTTTCTAATATGGAAGAGGCTGTAGATAGGATAAATGCTGCAATTGAAGGCGACGAAAAAATAACAATATTCGGCGACAGAGATGTGGACGGTATAACATCAACTGTTATTCTTTACGAAACCTTAAAGAAAATGGGGGGAGATGTGTCGTGCCTGCTGCCAGAGGGAGAGAATGACTATGGCCTTTCAAAGGATATTATTTCTCAAATAGCGGAAGAGGGCACTGAGCTTTTAATTACTGTTGACTGCGGTATAACAAGCACGGAAGAAATTTCTCTTGCTTCTAAAAATGGCATAGATACTATTATTGTGGATCACCATAATGAACAGGGTAAACTTCCCGGAGCAGTTGCCATTATAAATCCCAAGGTGAAAGGATGCAGATATCCTTTTCGTGAACTTTCGGGTTGCGGTGTTGTTTCCAAACTGGTCTGGGCCCTGTATTTTTCAAATTCTTCCTTTTACGGCTCAAGTGTGAGTCTGGTTAATGTTAAACCGGCAAATGATTCCTACATTATAGAAGCAGTTAAAATGCATAATCTTGTCCGCACAGATAAGATGATTGAGAATATTGTTCCGGGTATAACGAATTATGAAAAAACACGGCTAGATGATTTTCTAAAAGGCGATGATATACTTGTTCTAAATACAGATGAACAGTTAAGGACTTTTAAAAGAATATTCGGAGAGGATTTTGATATAGAATTAAACGATTTACAGCCATATATAGATGAATTGCTGCCTGAATTTTCCAATATGAGTCTCTTGAGAATAAAAGAGGCAAGGAAATATTCCCGTTACAGTGAAGAATTAAAAGATGAAATTGATGTCCTTGCGGATTTATTCGTATCTCTTGTTATTGAAAAGGAAAAAACACTATTAAAGGAATATGCCGAAATACTGGATCTGGTCGCTTTGGGTACTCTTGCCGATTTAATGCCGCTTGTAGATGAAAACAGGATACTTGTAAAAAAGGGAATGGAGGCCCTGAACAGCACAAATCGGTATTGGCTTAGAGAACTTCTTACAAGGCAGAATATCAATGCCAAAAGACTTCGTACAAATGACATTGCATGGCAGATATCTCCCGTACTCAACGCTGCAGGGCGCATGGGGGAGCCGGAAGCTGCTTTACAGCTGCTCCTTACGGATAGCGAGGAAGAAGCCGCAGAATTCTCGGATAGAGTATTTGAACTTAATAAAAAGAGGAAAGCGGAAAGTGCAGATGCCTGGAACAAGGTAACAAAACAGGCAAAGAATTCCTTTGAAAAAACCGGCGGGAAATTTATTTTAGCTTATGCCCCCTCCATAAACAGAGGTGTTACGGGAATTGTTGCTTCACGGCTTGCATCCAGCTTTCGTGTACCTGTAATTGTAACTACAAGAGTAGAGGATAGGGTTGTTGGTTCCTTAAGAAGCAAAGCGAATTTTTCAATTAAGGATTTTTTAAACGGCTTTTCCAAACTGCTGAGCAATTTCGGAGGTCATGACTTCGCAGCAGGTTTCAGTATGCCCTATGAAAATTTCGAAACCTTTAAGAAGATGTTTTATGAAAGGGTAGATGAGATTGATGTTCCTGAACAGACAGAAACAGAGCTTTACATAGATGCAGAAATTCCACCAGATTATCTACAGCCAAATATAAAGGATATTGTAGACTTGTTTGAGCCTTTTGGAGAAAAAAATCCTCCTTTAAATTTTCTAACAAGGGGTATTATTCTAAAGAGCTATGAATTAATGGGTAAAAAAGAAGCTGTGCATGTTAGAATGCTTTTTGATACGGGGAAATACAAATGGCCTGCAGTTTACTGGAACGGAGCAGAAGATATTAAAGGAATATCACCGGGTGATGCTGTTGATATTATCTATAGAATTACAACAAATTATTATCAGAGCATGGAGAATACCCAACTTTCTATTATTCAGATAAGTAAATGAAAAGTTTAAAAATTATTCTTCTCTTAAATATAATACTAATTGGGTGTGTATATACGTATGCAGATAGCAGTACACTACCGGCCGTTCTGGTGCCGCCCTCTGTTAGAAGGGGCTATCCGTTAAAAACACTTATACTTATGTCCGATTCTGTTTCTAATATTTTAATTGAACTTTTACATGGCGGGTCGGTATTGTTTAAAACACATGCTTTCCCTGCAGGAACAACTAAGAATAAGCACATATGGATAGGACTGCTTGGCATTCCCAGCTATTTAGAACCGGGAGCTTACAGTATTAGGATTATTGGAGAGGGCGGTGCTAGAGAACTTAGATACAGAAGAACAGTTAACGTTATAAACGTTCGTTATAATCATGAGAAAATAAGCCTAAACACTTCTTTGACAGAGCTAAGAAACAGAAAAGACCCCCTTGTAAAGGAACAGACCAAAGAACTTATAAAAATACTCTTTAACTTCGATAAAAATGCTCTCTTTAATACAGGTGTATTTTTTAAACCTGTGGAGGGAAGAATGAGTGCGCGTTTCGGAGACAGACGCCTGTACAGTTATGCAGATAACAGAACGGCACACAGTATTCATAACGGAATTGATTTTGCAGTTCCGGTTGGCACTCCGGTACATGCCTGCGGTGACGGCAGGGTTGTATTTGCAGACAACCGTGTAATAACCGGCAAATCGGTTATTATAGAACATTTACCTGAAGTGTATTCAATTTACTATCATCTTTCTAAGATAGATGTTAGAAAAGATGAGCTTGTTAAGAGAGGTAAAATAATCGGAGAATCCGGTGTAAGCGGTCTGGCGACAGGGCCTCATCTTCACTGGGAGGTAAGGGTTTCCGGGGTTGCCGTAGATCCTGAAATATTTCTTAAAAATAAAATTATTGACAAAAGCCTTATTTTAAGTAATATTCTAGAACAATAGTAATATTTCGGAAGGGGGTGATTTATATAGCCTCAATTGTTATAGGCGATGAGGAGCTTCTTGAAAAGGCAATAAAGAGATTTAAAAGGCAGGTAGAGAAGGAAGGTATTATTCGGGAGTGGAAAAAGAGAGAATTCTTTGAAAAACCCTCTACCATACGCAACCGTAAAAAGAAATCTATGGAGCGTAAGCGCCTTAAAAAAATAAGAAAGCTCGGCCAGTTGCGCAGTCATTAAAAAATGAGACCCCCTCGGGTCTCTTTTTTAGTTTTTAATCTGTTGTTTGCAGCGCATAGAACATTGTTTATTGCATTTAAAAAAAAGACCACGTAAATATTCATTCGTACCTTAAGGCTTCCTGCGGGGGGAGTTTGGCGGCTCTTACCGCCGGGTAGAGGCCGGAGAACAGGCCGGTTATTATGGATAGTATAACTGCTATAATCCCAGTATTGGGGTTTATTATTACAGGCCAATGAGCATAGTGGGCTATTATAAAGGAAGAGCCATAGGCAACTCCAAGGCCGAATATGCCCCCTCCGCCGCAGAGAAGTATAGTTTCTATAAGAAACTGTAACATTATATGCCTCTGCCTTGCGCCGAGGGCTTTCCTAATACCGATTTCCCTGGTTCTTTCCTTTACAGATACTAACATTATGTTCATTATCCCTATGGCTGCGACTAAAAGCGCTATACCTGCAAGGATTGCCACGCCTGTTGTTATAGAACCCACTACCTTATTTATCATATCAAGCTGATCTTTCATACCGATAACAATAAATTTACTGTTATTGTCTTTATCCAGTCCGTGATTCTTATTAAGTACATTTAATATTTTCTTTTTGGCCTCTTCGAGTTTGGGAAGTTTTTTTACCCTTGCAAGCACCGTACTATATCCCTTTTTACCGCCGAAAAACCGCTTAAAAATACCGACAGGCACAACAATTACATTGTTGTAATTTTTATCAGGATCGGAAATAGAAATGGAGTCTGATTTTTCCTTCCTCTTTAAGACGCCTATCACCTGGAAAGGCGTCCCGAAGGCATTAAAATATTTCCCGACTGCTTTCCCTTCAGGGAAAAACTCTTCCGAAATTAAGCTGCCTATTACCGCTTTTTTCTCCTGCTGTCTAACCTCGTCTTTTGTAAATACCCGCCCTGTGTCAAGGGAATACTCGACAAAATGAATGTAGTTGTTGTTTGTCCCTACTATGGATATTTTTTTCTGTAA
>QNBI01000129.1 GCA_003641675.1 Spirochaetota bacterium
CATCTTTAGTTCGCTTGAACACGAATTAGGAGAACCCGTTAAGATCTTTGAAGAAAGCATTGAAAAAATTGAAAAGTTTGTCCTTACACAGATAGAATTCTTGGAGAGAGATTACGAAAGGAAGGAAGGATATGTAGGACTTCTTTATGGGATGATTGGTGTGTCTGCATCATCTCTTCTTTTTCCCGGACATGTGATTTATGGCGTCTTTGCGCTTATGATTGTTGATCCATTGTCGGGTCTTATCGGCCTTGTTATTGGAAAAAAGAGAACGCCTCCATTTCATGGAACTATAGAGGGTAGTATTGTTTCGTTTATTGCCTACACTTTGTTTTTAAACACTTTTCTCGGAATAGATTTATTGAGAGCCTCTTTTATTGCTTTGTCAGCTTGTTTAGCTGAAATCTTATCTATAGAAGATAATTTAACTATTCCTTTTGTAGCTTCTCTAGTGGCTTATTTGTTACAATTAAGGGAAATTTACCGACTTATCTAACCTTATTTTTAAGGTTTAAAAATCAATATCACTGTCGCCACTATGGACAGTATGAAAATCAGCGTTATCACTATCGAAAATATCTTCTTCATCCTGGCTTTTTTCACCATTTCTTTCCCCTTCTGGAAATGCTAGTGATAGTATAAAAAGTATCGCACCTGAGATTATCAATGTTTCTGGGCGTCCAATTTTAAATATCTTATCTATATATTCCTTTATAGTTTTTACCAGAGAAACCACTGTCGCATTTTTTTCGAGCGCTTCAATTTCCTTTTTCGCTCCTATTCCGATAAAGATTATTTTGCCATCCTTAATTGCCACTACTGTAGGAAAATTGGTTATGTTTAACGTTTGATAAAAGTTTGTGGTATCTTTTAGCACGGTCCATGTAATATTGTGTTCTCGGATATACTTCTCTATTATTTTTTCGGTGTCAGCAGGCGATACTGTTATCGAGACGACTCGTACATCCTCTCTTGAAGCTAGTTCTCGTAGTAAAGGTAGTAAATATTCACATCCCGTACATTTTGTATAAAAAAATTCTATGATGAGTAATTTACCTTCAGAAATTTCCTGCAGGTTTACTGGAGTGCCATTAGGTGCTTCGAACTCTGGGAAAACTATGCTCTTTGTAATGTTTTTTGATATAATCATGTTTTCTTTAAGTAAGCTAATGATCTCTGGAGTTTTCACCTCTATCTGAGATTTCGGTCTTCTACACGCTACTATTATATTAACGGTTTTGTTTTCATTGAGGTTTATAATACTTGTTTTTATGTCACACAGAGAATTTTCTGGCGTTTTTACTATATATATGCCTCGTGGCAAGACAGTCTTTACCGTTTTTCCAAGCGGAATTACGGTAAGAAGATTCCCATCTTTGTCTGTTAAATATAATGTAGTAATATTATATGCATTTTTGCCTTCAGCTTTTATCGTTAGTTGATATTTTTCTTTCTGAAGAATTACTGACATACTTAACGTCTGCGGTATGTCGGTTCTATTTATATGAACTGTTTTGATAAAATACTTATAGTTTTCAGCTTTAACTGTGAGATTATAGACTCCTGGAACTATATCTATTGTAGCAAATCCGCCTTCGTCAGTGGACGTGCTATACGTAATGTTTCCTTTAAATATTATCTCTGCACTAGATATAGGGTTATTCTCTTCGTCAAAAACCCTTATCTCTAAATGTACTGGCAGTACCTTCTTCATGGTCAATTCCACGGTTACTTCTCTGTCTTTATCTACCAAAACTTCTATTGGAGTAAGCTCGGCAAATCCTTCCTTAGAAATTTTGATAAAATACTGTCCAGGTTTTAGGTTAAATACAGCAATACCATTTTGACCAGTTTTTTCTTCAAAACTTTCGCCCTCTAAGTTATAGATCTTTACACTAGCACTTTCGATCGGCTTTTTTCTATAGACAACTTTGATTTGAAGCTTATATGTATCTCTTTTGTATAAAACGACCAACATTTTCTCTCCATATTTTTCTACTACAAGCTTTTCATTCCATCTAGGATTAGAGGTAGGTCTGTAGGATACATTTGGTACGTCTAAATAAAAGAATTTTATAAGCTTAAAATGCGAATTATAGACGTATATACCTGTTAGAGAAAATAGAACAGCATATTGGCCCAATGCTCCCAATTTTCTGTTTCCTAGTACTTCTGTTGACTTTTGAAGGTTTAGGTTTCTATCATATGATTTTAGGTAAAACTTGTCTTTTTGCTTGGTATAAGTGTAAATAGTCCTTTTGCTCATGAAGAAACCAAGGATGTTTTCAGTCTCCGTCCTCTTTACAACGTCTAGGTATGGAAGCTTTAAGAGTATAAAATCGTGTTTGCCAGTGGGGTTTACCTGGATTCTTTGTGCCAAGACATAGCCATCATATACGACTTTTTTGGTCCATCCTGTAACGAGTTCAGCTATCTTTTCGACCCCTCTATTTGTCAGGTTATAAACTTCTATCTTATTATCTGTATATTGACATATTTCACATCGCTCATTAATTGTCTCGACAACCAGATAGTTTTCATAGATATCTAGGGAGAAGATATTGACTAAAACATCTATAGAGTTTGCATCTCTTTCAAAGACTCTCTTTTTTAAAGACATATCATAAACAACTAGCCTGTCAAGATATACGTCCTTGACATACTCGTATTCAACCTGCAGAGCAAGCCATCTTCCATCCCAGGTAGCAGCTGCTCGAACTATACTTCTTTCATCCTGGCTATTAAGCACATAGGTTCTCTCCAGTATTTCTAATTCAGGAAACTTTACTTCTATAATTTCCCCATTGGATTTAACAAAATAAGCCTTATTTCCCGATATTTCGATTATACCAATCCCTTCACCTTCTATGTTCAGCCTCGAAGTATGACCTGTAGTCACGTCAATATATACTAATGTTCCGTTGAAAAGATGTACAAGTACACCATATTCCCCTACTGGCTGGAAAACGTCAATATAACTTTCAAACTTCTTTACAAATAAATGTATAGAATATTCAGTCTGAGCATATATACTAACGGGATACAAAGATAAAACAAATATTATAAAAAAAATCACTAGAAGAAAAACGCGTAGAATATTTTTATCCCTCTTCATAACTCACTGCTCCGACTCCTTTAACAAAATCCTTATAGGTATATCATTCATCGTCTGAACCATTATCGTAATACCCTCTAAACCAGACGTAGAAGTTAACGAATCATTGAGCTTTTGGATAACTTCCCTAATCCTTTTAAGAGCATTCAACAAGTCTTGCTGAGACATTATTGTTTCCTCGAGCACATTTAGCTCGTCAATGGCTCTCGCGTTTATTACGACTTTTAGCCCCATGAAATCTATCTCGTTTAGTAAAGAGATTTTTTCTCCCACAAGCTCCTCTATGACCTTCTCTAATCTCTGTATTTTCTCGGCTCTAGATTTTATATAGTTGTATCTTTGCTGTAGCTGGCTGAGAGCACTCTCTATACTACCTATCTTAGCATCAATATATTGTAATAGCTCTGCGAAGCTTGAAAATTGGTAAATGTTAAATGACATATACACACCTATGTATCAGAATAAATAAATAGTTAAAAAGAGTAACGCGTAATTTATCTCTGTTATTTGCCAAAACGCCTCTGTCTTTTCTGATACGTACGTATAGCTCTCAATAAATCGATCTTTCTAAACTCTGGCCAATATACATCAAGGAAAACCAGCTCTGAATATGCTATTTGCCACAATAGAAAGTTGCTAATTCTAACTTCACCGCTTGTACGTATAACTAGATCGGGCTCTGGTTGAGGAAGATCGGCCGTATATAAGTACTTTCCAAACATGTTTTCATCAAAACTATTTTCATCTATTTTACCATCCTTAGCATCCTTGATTATCCTTTTGACTGCATCTACGATTTCTCTTCTTCCAACATACGCGATAGCTATGTTAAGAAATCTTTTGTTATACTTCTTGGTCTTTTCCTCCAGTTGTCTGATCTTTTCTTGGATTGAAGAGGGTAAGAGATCGATCTCTCCAATTGCCTTAAATCTTACCTTACGTTTGTCAAATTTATCACTGTATAAGGCCTCATCAAGTTTTTCCTCTATAATTTTTAGCAATTGTTTCACCTCTTTCGGATCCCGCTTTGCAAGGTTTTCAGTCGATAAGACAAACAGAGAAACAGTTTTTATTCCAAGTTCATAACACCAGTCCAAAACCTTGTCAACAACTTCTGCTCCATACTTATGCCCCATCCAAGGTGGCAGATTATTAAGTCTTGCCCATCTTCTGTTTCCGTCGAGTATAAAGGCTATGTGCCCTGGTATGTTGCCTAATGATCTTACTTCGTTTTCTAGGATTTTCTGGTAGAGCCTATAGATTCCTAGCGCCTTAGCTAGGCTTCTCCACTTTATATACATACCTCTTTAAATTTCACCTATGAACTGTATATAACGGTAACTGAGCATGAGAAATCAACCAGATATCCTGGCGAAAATCAACGAAGATATTATAGAAAAAATCGACTCTATGATAGACCATACGAATCTAAAACCGTATTCAACCCAAAAAGACCTTGTAAAAACATGTCATGAAGTCCTAGAGTACGGTTTTTACGGTTGTTGCATTCCTCCCTGGTTCATCAAAGAGGCTTCAAATATTCTACAAGGTTCTGCCGAGGTTGTAACGGTTATTGGCTTTCCAGCGGGCTATACTAGTCTGAAGGCTAAAGTTGTTGAGACGCAAAAAGCACTTGAAGATGGTGCATCCGAGATAGACATGGTCATTAATGTTTCCGCCTTTAAATCAAAGAAATACGACTTAGTTGCTAAAGAAATTGCTACTATATCTGACATAGTACATGATGCAGGCGGCTTATTGAAGGTTATAATTGAGACGGGCTACTTGTCGGAAGAAGAAATAGGTTTAGCGTCACGTATAGTAGCTGAAAATGGCGGCGATTTCGTGAAAACATCAACAGGTTTTGGTCCTAGAGGGGCTTTGCCAGAAGATATACTTATAATTCGCAGAAATATACCTGACAGTGTTAAGATAAAAGCTGCTGGTGGTATTAGGACAGGCATTCAGGCTTTTCTATTCTACACGCTTGGTGTTGAAAGGATCGGCACTAGTAGTGGTGTGCGTATAATTGAAGACCTGAAAAAAATTAGCCAATTGTCTAATCAAATCTAGTCTAGAGGCTATTAACCATTTATATCACACCTATTTTTGATAGCAAAGGTGCTGGAAATTGAATCCACTGGCTTCAATACTTGGCTATGGCGCATACCTACCTATTTACAGAATCGCTTCCGCCGAGATCGCAAGAATATATGGACGCTCACCCGACAGAACACCTATAAAGGAAAAAACGGTTCCTGGCTTAGACGAAGATTCCTTAACAATAGCATATGAGGCTGCAAAGAACGCCATCAAACGTGCAGACGTAAACCCATCCGAAATCGAAGCTGTATATATCGGCTCTGAGAGTCCACCATACGCTGTAAAACCATCTGGAACCGTGATAGCTGAAGCCCTTGGAATAACACCAAAACTATATGCTATTGACATGGAGTTTGCTTGCCGTGCAGGCACAACAGCGATAATAAGTGTAGCATCTATGGTGAATGCAGGCGTTATAAAATATGGCTTAGCTATAGGTACCGATACCGCTCAGGGGCGTCCAGGAGATGAACTAGAGTATACAGCCGCCGCCGGTGCCGCTGCATTTGTTCTTTCAAAGCCAAGAAAAGATGCTGTAGCTATGATAGAGTATACGTATTCATATGTCACTGATACTCCAGACTTTTGGCGCAGGGAGGGAGAGAAGTTTCCGAGACATACGTTTAGGTTTACCGGAGAGCCAGCGTATTTTGCACATATTATTGGTGCTGCCAAGGGATTGATGGAAGAGACCGGACTAAAACCCAGTGACTTTACCTATGTTGTTTTTCACCAACCAAATGTGAAGTTTCCTGCAAGAGTAGCTAAGAGACTAGGATTTACTAAGGAACAATACGAGCTTGGACTACTTTCAGGAATCATAGGAAACACTTATGCTGCTGCATCTCCCATAGGTCTTGTAAATGTCTTAGATCACGCTAAGCCTGGAGACCGTATACTTGTAGTTTCCTTCGGTAGCGGTTCTGGCTCTGATGCTTTAAGTATTGTTGTTGAAGATGGCATAGAGGAGAGGAGGAAGAAAGCTCCATTGCTGAAATATTACATTAATAGAAAGAAGACTGTCGATTATGCAATCTATCTGAGGTTTAGAGAATTTATATTGAGGTGATAACCTGTGAGACGAGTTTTTGTTGCTGGTATAGGAGCTACTAAGATAGGAGAGCACTGGGAGAGATCGATAAGAGACATTATGGTCGAATCCTCACTAAACGCTATAAAGGATGCTGGTATAGA
>QNBI01000130.1 GCA_003641675.1 Spirochaetota bacterium
CATATTAAACCTCACCCAATCTTTTTTTACCTGTAGCCCTTACCTGTAGCCCTTACCTGTAGCCCTTACCTGTAGCCCTTACCTGTAGCCCTTACCTTTATGCTCTTACCTGTATGCTCCTATTAGAAGTGCTAATAAACCCTTCTCAGTATGTAGCCTGTTTTCCGCCTCGTCAAAAATAATCGAAGCAGGAGAATTAAGCACTTCATCTGTAACCTCTGTATTTCTCGAAATAGGCATGCAATGCATAACATTTACATCTTTCTTTGCCAACTTCACCACATTTTCATCCACACACCATTTATCCTTTAGTTCTGCCTTTTTTCTTTCAAATTCAGGGTCTCCCTTAAAGTGTGTTTTTAACCCTTCTGCAAAAACCTCCGGAGAAACCCACGAATAAACGCTTATAAAATCCGCATCTTTTACAGCTTCCTCATAGGACCTTACAATGCGTATCTTCCCTCCGGAGAGGGCTGCATCTTTGTCTGCCATAGCTTTTATACTCATATCCGGATCAAAACCTTCTGGACACGCTATATCTATATCGAATCCAAGTTTCCCCGCCATGAGCATAGCGGAATTGGTAAGCCCGGCAGGTGGATTTGCTTTTCTGTAGCCCCAAAGGAAGGCCAGTTTAGATTTCTGCACAGGCCCCTTTTTCTCTATCATGGTCATTACATCGGCGAACGCCTGGCACGGATGTTCTACGGGACACGATGCATTTATTACCGGTACATCGGAATAGTCGGCAGCCGATTCCACTCTTTCTCTCCTTATTGCCCGGTACGCAATTCCGTCAACATATCTGGATATCGTTTTAACGGTATCGTGCCAGTCCTCTTCCGCCGCTTCACCGACCCACAGCCTGTTCTGGTCCAGCCAGAGCATATGCCCGCCTAACTGCGTCATTGCAGTTTCAAACGATATGCTGGTACGGGTAGACGGAGTCTCGAATATTCCGGCAAGGCTCTTACCCTCCAGTAGCCTGTGACTCTTGCCCATTTTAAGTTCGCGCTTCAACTGCATTGAAACTTCCAGAATAAAGTTGATATCATCCTTTGTAAGGTCCTGAATTCCAGTTACAGACCTGCCTTTTAAATCCACCATAATAATTCCTCCTTAAATATTTCCTTCTAAAAGATATTTCTTTACCTGCTCAAGTGACCACGCAGGATTAATTCCCATACTTTCCACTGTCCTCCCGTTATTCCGAAAATCTCTGTCCAGAAGAACTTCCGCTATTGTAATAACCGCATCGGTAACAGGGGTCGGTACCCCGACAAGTTTCCCGAGAGACGAGAAAGTAACAAGCCCGTAGGGAATATCTTCTGTTAAATGTCTTGTATCAAGGGTAAAGGGACCCTCGCATACCTCTAAAAACGGAGTGTGGATTGCATTATAGAGAGGCAGAACATGATCTTCTCCGTGAGGATTCCACTTAACCATTAAAATCTCCTCCTCCAGCGTGTTCTGCTTAAGGCCGAGTTTTCTGCCGATACCCACACGTTCTCTGTCTATTCTTTCTATCATTCTCACCACCGACGGGGTATTTTCCTCCTTACCGAAAAGATGAAAGTCCTTATCCCCGCTCTCTATCCGTGCTGCATTGCATATCATAGGCGGAGTGTGTGTAATTGCATTATAATCCACTAAAATAGAGTCTATTGCATTCTGCCCGTAGCGGATCGTATAGCCGTTTTCGGGAGGAAAAATCTTTTTAACGGCAGAGCCTACATATTCTATATCCTTACCCGGAAATGAAGCAACAATGAGGTTCTGAGTCCTGTTTTCGAGCCTCACTTGATAGTCGCCCATACGTGAAGTACCATAGGGCAGAGTGTTGCAGTCCGCAAGGTAGACTTTTTTATCTATTCCAAGCTCTTTAAGCACCTTGGCCCAGGTAAGAGAAGCTCCCCCCTTACCGAGATAGAGGACAATCTGGCCTTCCTCCAGGTATGGAGCGGCAAGCCGTGCATAGTCCTCGCACACAAAGTACGGGATAGGATTTAGTATTATGCTGGCGCCGTGTATCGCCTCTTCTATATCCGAAGTTGCAAATTCCACCTTTCCGAAAATGCCTGTCGGTTTTGAGTTAATATCAAGCACCTCAATCCCGCCGTGTTCTTTTACACCCTTTATCTTTTCCGGACTGCGTGAAAACAGGGCAACTTCGTATCCCCGGCTTCCCATATCGGCGGAACACATAAACCCTCCGGAACCCGCACCTAAAACGGCAATTTTTTCTTTCTTAGGCATACTGTTCTTAATCCTCCCTCCTGTTATTTAATTTATACTTATTTCTTATTCTCTCTGTTTCCTTAATATCCACAGTAAAACTGTCATTAACAAAAGAAACTCCATAGTCTTTAAGGGCGCTGGCTTTGGAAATTATGCCGTTTTTAACATCCTCACCGACAAGCACAGGGTCTCTCTCCATGGGATCGCCCCATCCTCCGCCTCCGGAAGGGTATGATGTATAGGTATCCCCTTTTTTAAGATGCACAGACTCCTTTGCCTTAAGTTCACGCTGTTCCTCCGTCCCTTCATTTATAAAGGCAAGATTACAAGACCCCGGTTTACCGCCGTACAGGCCGTAGGGAGGATGGACCTTACCGTCGCCGAACATTACAAGAGTAGGCTCTTCATCGTAAAGTTTAATCCTGTACTTTGCACCGCAGCCGCCGCGAAATTTACCGGCGCCGCAGGAATCTTCCGTAAACTCATTAAATTCTGTTATATGCGGATAATTTGTTTCGTTTGTTTCTATATTGGGTGCAATAAGACCGCCTAAATCTATTCCGTCTCCTATATAGTGTCGTCCGTCTAAGCCCGACATGCCACCGGCACCGCCGAAACCGTTAAATCCGAACATCATATAGAAATCATCCGTACGCGGGTCAATTCCGGTTATCGTCGGGCCGTTCCACCTGTTCCAACCGGCAGGCACCCGGTCCGGAAGTACACCGGAAAGTGCCATCCAGCAGGCTTCGAGAATGGCGCATGCCGTATCCAGCGTACATGAGGCAACCGGGGCTGGGAAAAGTGGATTCACTATAAGTCCTTCTTCCGCTGTTATGTGGATGGGCCTGTAGACACCTTCATTATGAGGAATATCAGGGGTTGTTACAGTAGTGAGGAAGGCAACATACACACAGGTTGCCGTATTAGCCATGGGCGAGTTAACAAACCCGGTAACCTGTTTATCCGAGCCTGCAAAATCCACATAGGCTTCATCTCCCTTTATTGTAATGGCAACCTTTATCCGAATAGGATCATCGGTGAATCCGTCAGAATCTAAGAAACTCTCACCCGTATAAACACCGTCCGTTAAAGACGCAATCTCAAGACGCATACGGTTTTCCGCATACCTGTGAATGTCCTCTATGGTATTTCTTGTCTTCTCTACTCCGTACTTATCTATAAGCTCAATAATCCGTTTTTCTGCGACTCTGCACGATGCAACCTGTGCTTTCATATCCACCCATATATCATCCGGCATTCGGGTATTTATACGGATCATATTAACAACATCCATAATTGGTTCTTCGTTTTTGTATATACGGAGCGCGGGAATTCGAATTCCCTCATGGAAAAGTTCAGTGGCATTAGGACAGTAGGATCCCGGCTCCATTCCGCCGACATCTCCGTGATGCGCCCTGTTAATTGCTATAAACTGAAGTTCATCATTATAAAAAACAGGCTTCATTATTGTAATATCGGGAAGATGCGTGCCACCTAAGTACGGATCATTGAGTACAAAAACATCGCCCGCGTTAATATCGTCTTTAAAGTGTCTGGAAACGGCCTTTACAGCTTCCATGGCGGAAGCTGTATGTGACGGCACACCGTCTATCTGAGCCACTATTCTGTTATCCCAGTCGCATATTGCGCAGGAAAAATCATGTACTTCGGCAAATATGGGAGAAATAGAGGTATTCACCATTGTAATACCCATTTCCTGATTAATAGTTAAAAGCCTGTTATATATAACAGAAAGAGTGATAGGGTCTTTAGTGCCTTCAAATTCTCTCTTTCTCTTCTTGCTCAAACCGAAGCCTCCATTATTATATTTCCGAAAGTATCTATTCCAAGCTCCCATCCGGGATGCAGAATTACCGTGGTAATCCGTTCTTCGATAACTGCTGGACCAGCCAACCTGTCACCCGGCTTTAGAAGATTTCTATCATAGACCGGTGTTTTTATAAAGTCTCCGGTTTCCACAGTATCTCCGTAGCCTGTAAAAAAAACATCCCGGTATTCTTTTAAAGCAGATTCCGCATTACCGCGGCTTCCCCTGCTCTCTTTAAGGGCTGTTTTTTCAACAGCACCAACTGCAGTCACACGAAGATTCATAATTTCCAGGGGTGTTTCCGGAGTTGAGTATGTGTAGAGCTTTTCGTGAGCCGCATGAAAATCATCCACAATACGCTCTATATGGTCCTTTTCTATTGTACATCCATTTGGAATTTCTACGGTAACCTCATGATGCTGACCTGCATACCGCATATCCAGGTACCGAAGCAGGGTTACCTTTTTCTCCTCAACGCCCTCCTGTATTAATTCCTTAAGAGCTTTACTCTCTGCGGCGCTTATAACTCTGTTAAATTCGTCAAGGTCTATGCCCGGAATATTGGCATAGAATGTTTTTACACTATCAAGCCTTATATCGGACTCAAGCATTCCAAGGGCGCAGAATACAGATGCCGCTCTCGGCACAATAACCATCCGGCTTCCTACCTCCTCTGCTATTTTACATGCATGAATAGAGCATGCACCTCCTGCACTTACCAGTGCATATTCTCTTGGGTCATGTCCTCTCTGTACGGATACAACCTTAACAGCGTCCGCCTTGTTCTGGTTAATAATCTTAAATACCCCGGAAGCCGCTTCGGCAGCAGTCATACCGAGAGGTTCTGCTATCTCTTTATGCATAACATTTTCCGCAGCAGGTGCATTAACTTTCATTTCACCGCCTAAGAAAAAATCCTTATTTAAATAACCTAAAAGTAGATTTGCATCTGTAACGGTAGGTTTCGAGCCTCCCAAATCGTAGCATACAGGTCCTGGATCCGAACCGGCAGAGACCGGCCCAACTTTTAGCATTCCACCCCTGTCTATCCATGCAACAGAACCGCCCCCTGCGCCTATCGTATTTATATCTATCATAGGTTTTGCAACCCGGTATCCTGCAATTTCACCTTCCGTACTTAATGTAACATTCCCGTTGTTTATGAGCGTAACATCAAAAGATGTACCCCCCATATCCATAAGAATAAGATTCTTCTTATTAAGGAGTTCCGCAAAATACATGGCTCCGACAGCTCCTGCCGCAGGTCCGGATAAAAGAGTTGCAGAGGCATGGCGGATAGAAGTCTCCGCAGTCATAACTCCGCCATTAGAGGCTGTCACATAGAAGGCATGTTTTAATCCGTCGTCTCTTAGCTTTTTTTCCAGATTCGATAAATACACGGTTAGTTTGGGCCCTACATAGGCATTTACAACTGTTGTGGACGAACGCTCGTATTCACGTATCTGAGGCAGAACTTCCGATGAAATAGAAATAAAAACTCCGGGCAATTCTTTTAAAGCTATCTCACGTATCCGTTTTTCATGAATATCATTTAAGAAGGAAAAGAGAGTGCATACGGCAACAGCTTCCACACCTTCATCCTTAAAAAGGCTGCAGGCTCTAACAACGTCTTCTTCGGATAAATCTTTTAAAACAGCTCCCTTATAATCTATTCTCCCCTCAACACCGAGCCTTAAATACCTTGGAACAAGGGGCGGCGGAACAGAGAGCCTTAAATCCCATATATTTTCTTTATGGGCTCTTCTCATTTCGATTGTATCCCGGAAACCTTCTGTAAGGATCAGTCCCGTAACTGCGCCGGTCCCCGTAAGGAGTGTGTTTGTCGCCACCGTTGTACCATGCGCAAAAAATTCCAGGCTTTCAAGGAATTCCTTTAAGGTTTTATTAAAAAAGGAAGCTGCTTTTCGTATTACATTATATAGGCCTATTGAAGGGTCTTTCGGCGTGGATAGTTCCTTAAAGGTATATATTCCGCCGTTTTCATCAACAACTACACAGTCTGTGAAGGTTCCCCCTGTATCGACTCCTACCCTTAAGCCCATTAGAGAACTCCTATTTCCTTTAAACTGCTCTTTATTCCTTTTTTCTCTTCCGGTGTTAATTCGGGAAGAGGAGACCGCAGATAACCTCCAGGCAGACCTAAAAGGTTAAGCGCCTCTTTTGCAGGAGCCACATAACCGGGATCGTATTCCAAGTATTTATTTAATACTTGAAGCTTCATATGAAGCTCCAGGGCTTCCGCATGTTTTCCTGCCTTAAAAAGGTTATAAAGCTCAAC
>QNBI01000131.1 GCA_003641675.1 Spirochaetota bacterium
AAAAGGATACCGGAAGAATATGTGTAAAATTAATAGAAAGGATCAGTATTCCGATCATAACTATCCCCACGCCGAGCATTATTAGAAATGCGGATGGATAAATAATGGCCTGCTTCGTTCTTGTTTTAACAGACATGTTTAGGGGATGCATTTTTAGTATATTTTATGCAGCACTTAAGTGCTTAAAATAGAGGTCCGAAGGAATCCCCCATTATAGAGGCAGAGCGCCACCAGTCGTAGTGTTCTTTCTGCAGTTCTTTTACAGAGGGAAACGGAAAATGAATAACATTTTTCTCATCGCCTATATAGACACCCGTTGCAACCGCTCTATATGGAAACCACTGAGGGTTTACCCTGTTTACCGTTTTAGTCGGTTTATCAGGGTTCTGTTCAATTTGCAGTATGCAGTCCCTCAAGTGCTCAATGTTTCTATACGGAAGATCGCCGGCAATTCCTCCGTCGGGGTCGTCTGCAAGTTCACCGAGCCGCAGGTCTACAAAGCATATCTTGGGAACGTAGAGATTATGTGCTCTATCCGTTATGTATTCAATTAGCTCCTTAGGCTTTAGCCCGCTTACTATACGCGAAGACACGGGAGATAATTCCTGATATAGACTATACTTATGTTTTAGTTCAGGGAGGCTGGAAGTTTGGCTGAGTTCAAGAGATTTCCCATCCGGAGTAACAAGGTACAGCTTTCTTAAAGTACTTAATGGAACTCTTTCAAGCACTCTGTATATAGAGAGATATACAGAGTGTTTTGGTTCACCGTCCGGATGGGGAACACACCTCTTTCTTGCGTCAGCTAAATTGAACTCTTTGTCCGGTAAATCCTCCACAGTAAAAAACACAGCTTGTCCGTGAGCACGTTTTTCCGTACCAACGGCGAGATATGCACCGAAATCTTCCGGCGGCAGCATGGAAGCCACAAGAGCTTCCGGGGTAAGCAATAGATATAAGTAATTAGCCATAACACTCTCCTTAGGAATAATCTGATTAATTTTAAACTTTCATGGGCTGTTTTTCAATAGTTACATATGATTTTATTGTCTTTTTAAAATCTTGCAAAAATCAAGATATAGTTTATTATTAAAGTATGGAATACAGAGAATTAGGTTCTACCGGACTGCATGTGTCACGCATAGGCCTGGGAGGTTTTGCCTTCTGCATAACGCCCAAGAAAGATGTTGAGAAAGCAATTAATAATGCTCTGGATTTAGGAATTAACTATTTCGACAATGCACGCCTGTACGGAAGCGAGAATAAGGTAGAAAATACGCTTTATAGGTGCAATAGGCCATAGTAATCAGGCTCTGGTCCGTGCTGTAAAATCCGATAAGGTAGATGTTGTAATGGGACATTATAATCCAATTTTCAGAAATGTTGAGGATTCCATTATTCCTGTAACCAGGAAATATAAAAGGGGTTATATAGTGATAAGCTCCCTTGCCTGTGGAATATTCAGCGTGCCTGTGAAAACTCATCCCTTTTTACTGAACGAGGGTCCTGTACCTGCGGCAGTAGCATCTTTCCGCTATATTCTCTTCAATAAGGGAACGGATGTCGTTCTTGCAGGTGTCCGGTCGGCAGATGAGGTTGAGGAACTTGTGGCGGTACTGGACGATAAACCCCTGTCAAAAGAGGAAAAGGCATCTGTAGTTCTTAATTCCCTTGAGCTTGGGAAGGGAAGCGGATGTACTCAATGCGGTGTCTGTATGCCGTGTCCCGAAGGGATTGATATTCCTCTGTACTACAGGTATTTAACCTATATAAAAGAGTATAAAACCTATGAATATCCCTCTCTTACCTGACAGGCGTATGCATCGCCATTTAGCAGAGCCTACACGGACTGCGGTATCTGTGTGGAACGATGCCCCTTTGACCTGTCGATTCCTGATGATGTAAGAAAGGTTGACTCTCTTGTTAAGGATATACGTCATCCCACATCTAAGGATGAGTATGATTAATGCTTATGTCGGTGCAGATTCTCCAACATGATAGTTAATTAATTTCCATCCGTACTTATAGGTATATATTTCAGTTTCTTCTTTAGCTAGACTTCCCGTTGTTTCGGATACCCGTTTTTCCGCTTTATCCATTCTTAGTGATGCGACAGAATTATCCAGTGCAAAGTGAAAAAGCCCGCAGTTAGTCATTGGAAAGAGAGGCAGCCACTCTCTGTGGCCGAAAGTTGTTTTAATAAGCCACTGAATAAAACCGGCGTGACTTACCGAAACAGTATTTGTGCTGCCGGTGGAGAATAATTTAAAGAGATACTGCCAATGTTTCAATGCTCTGTTGTAGATTTTCCTTGGATTTTCCGCACCGCGGACTCCCTCCCAGCTGTACAGGTAAAAGTTCCTGTAGTCCTCCGGATATTTTTCTCTGGCTTCTTCTAACGAGAAGCCGCTGAAAACTCCGGTATTAAATTCTATCAGGTTTGGAAGGACTTCCACAGTACTGCAGCCTGCTTCTCCGGCTATGAGTTCGGCAGTTCTCCTGGCTCTGTCCAGCGGGGATGTTAATACTGTGTGAATGTTTTTATCTTTAAACCATCTGCCTGTCTGTACGGCCTGTTTTTCTCCAAGTTCGGAAAGTTTTGAGTTTAAATGCCCCTGAATAACTTTTTTTGTATTGGCAATGCTCTGGCCGTGCCTAACAAAGTAGAAATTTCCTGTACCTTTTAACTGTCTAAAGTTTACCATTTTGAAATCTTTAATTATATTGTTTACGCATAATATAATATTTCTGAAAAAAGGGCTATAAGAGAAAAGGGAATAAGCTGTTATGAAAGAAGATGAACTGTATAAATTTTTCTCTATTTCCGGTGTTGACAACGAGTTTATAAAATATGCTGTGAATTTTTATAAAAGAAGAGGAAAAGGGCATGCAGTGGATTTCTACAGAGGTGAGAAGAAAAATTTTAGACGTATTCACATATCATACGAAGTTTTAAGAGGCTATGTGAAAGCTTTGGATGATGTTTCTGCAGTTAACAAAATTATTGAAATATGGGAAAGATACCCATTTATTGACAGAAGAATTAGGGGGGATTTCCATACTCATACAGAATTTTCTGACAGCATGGATGATACAGAAGCTATAATCAGAAAAGCTTCGGCATTAGGCTATTCCTGGATAGCTCTTACCGATCATGCTTTTAACCCCGGAAATCCTTCCTATACGATGTCAGCGGAAAAATACTTGAGACGTACGGAAATTGCGGAAAAAATTGCCGGGGAAACAGGAATTAAGGTTTATCATTCCATAGAGGCCAATATTATGGAGGATGGAACCCTTGATATACCGGATATAATAAGAGAGAAAATACCATTTGCACTGGCGAGTCTGCATAAACTTTACAATCATCCCGATGAAACCTTATTAAAACGAATAGATAAGGCTATGGCGGATGAAAAAGTTCTGGCATTTACACACCCGTTTTTTGCTTTAGATATAAGAAAATATGGAAGCTGCATAGGCGAAATAATAGATATTGTAGAAGGACACGGAAGGGCAGTGGAGCTTAACATGTTTCCCTTTTATTTTAGGGGAAACGAGCTAATTGCCGATGAAATTAAAGACAGAGATGTAAAGGTGAGTTTTTCTACGGATGAGCACTGTGTTAACGGGATGAACCGTATGAGATTTGCAGATTATTTTATTGAAAAGTTAAACCCTTTAAATATTCTGAATTTTTCAGAAAGCCCTGTGGAGGATTTTTTTAAGAAGCAGAAGAATATACTCAAGCTTATAGGTTAGAAATGAAGATAGAATTAACTAAATTACTGCTGATTCTTATTTTTAGTGTACTTTTAATAGCTTCCTGCACTTTGGAAGGGTATAGTAAAACTGCTCCTATTGTTGTAAAGGCACCGGCAGAGATAAGAACAGCAGCATATACAGAAGCAGAACGTTATATTGATATGGATTATGAATACGGCGGCCAGGATTTCCCTGCAAAAGGAATTGACTGTTCGGGTTTAATAGTAAATGTATATTATACTTCGGTAAAAGGTACAGAGTATAGGCTCCTCTTTACAGATTCCAATGTCCATGATCTTTTTACAAAGTACACAGAAAATATTCTTGCTCCGGATCATGGGGATTTGGTATTCATGGGGGAAGAAAATTCGAATGAGATAACTCATGTTGCAATTCTGAATAAAATAGAAAATGGCACAGTTTATTTTATAGATTCTACATATAATGAACAATACAGGCTAAACGGGGTTAGTTATAGGAGTTATTCGTCCGGTAATTCTAAAATAAAAAGCTATGGGAGAATGCTTCTTGAAAAATATTAAATTTCCTGCTTATAAGTTAAGCACGCCGGTCTTAATTAGGTCTCTGTACCAGTATGCACTTTTTTTCCAGGTTCTTTCTAATGTCGTGAAATCCACCCTTATAATACCGAAACGCATATCGTATCCGTGCTCCCATTCAAAATTATCCATTAAAGACCATAGAAAGTAGCCCCTTACATCCACCCCTTCATTTTTTGCTTTTAAGACCCTCTGTATATGCTCTTTTAAGTATTCAATCCGCTCCGTATCGTCCAGAGGGTCTCTCCCTTTGACTTCTTTTAGAGGAAAACCGTTCTCCGTTATATAGCATGGCAGGTTGCCGTAGTCGGTTTTAACCCTTAAGAGGAGGTTGTACAAACCGTCTGGATAAATTTCCCACATGGCGCTCCGTTTATATCCCGGTGTAGGTACTTCTCTGGCGTGTATAAGAGGAGTAAATAGTGAATACCTGTAGCTTTGCGATGTGTAATAGTTAATTCCGATAAAATCACAGGTATTTCCCATTTCTTTAAGGTCTTCTTCGAAAGCTTTAGGGAGGTGTTTTGCGGTTTTAGCGAGCAGTTTTTCAGGGTATTTACCCTTTGTAACCGGATCAATGTATAACCTGTTTATAAGATTATCCATTAAGTCTGCAGCATTCCTGTCTCGTTTAAGATTGGGGCGTAAGGGTTTTGTCCAGATTTGTGCTTCTGCAATTCCAATCTGTGCATCTTTTACACTTTTGTGAAGGATTGCATTGAGTTTTGCATGGCTTAGGAGCAGATGATGCGTTGCGTGAAACATCCCTTTTAAATTCCTCTTATAACCAGGGGCCATATCTCCTATTACGTAACCCTGTATGGCATAAACTATCGGCTCGTTTAAAGATATCCAGTGCTTAACTCTGTCACCGAATTCTCTGAAAAGCGTCTCACCGTAAAATAAAAAGTGATCAACAGAAGCTCTTTCTCTAAACCCGCCCATCTCTTCCAGCCACAGAGGAGTATCCCAGTGGAAAAGTGTAATAAAGGGTTCTATATTACGGCTTAAAAGCTTATCTACTATCCTTTTGTAAAAATCAAGCCCTTTCTGATTGATTTTTCCAGGCTCCGGAACAACCCTGGGCCATGAAATAGAAAATCTGTATGCCTTAACTTTTAGTTTTGCAAGATTTTCTATATCCTCCTCGTACCTGTTGTAGTAATCGCATGCAATATCACCATTCTCGTTATTCTTTATTTTTCCCGGGATATGCGAAAATTTGTGCCAGATAGATGGAGTTGCTCCGTCTGCAAGCGGGGAACCTTCTATCTGATACGATGCTGTCGATGTCCCCCATAAGAAATCATCAGGGAATTTATTATTTTCCATACTGGTACTCCGCTGTTATTTAAGTTGTTTTAATAGTATTAAAAACTGTGAGGATCATCAAGATGATGAATGGTTATTAATGTATTCCACAAAAGCTCTGTCCACTTTTTCGGAGATTGCAAGCCGTCCGTTTACCGTTGTAGTCCCGGTCACGATTCCCTGCACAATGAGTTTTTCATCGGGGAGACGGTATATATCCTGATAGAATATATAGCTTAATTTTCCTTTTTTTTCTATTTTGAGCCTGCATACAAACCTGTCGCCGCTTCTTAAAGGGGTTCTATACCTTATTTCTACTTTGGCTACGAATGCATCGATGCCTTCATAGTGCAATGCGGCAAAGTCAAGACCAATAGACTTGAAAAATTCGTGCCGTGTATGTTCTAAGTAATTCTGATATACAGAATTATTCACCACTCCCTGAAGGTCGCACTCATAATCGCGCACTTTAAAATGCTCTTCAAAAGTGTAGTTATTCTGTTTTTTGTTCATGTTGTTTCCTGTCTGTTTTTTTATATTTCTGCTATTCTACAATAAAGTACGATTTTATGCTACATTTTATGCTACCATGAGTTGGCGGGGGAACTGTCTAATCTGCAAGACGGCCGATAACGGGAACTCTTTTAAGCAGGTCTTTGCCGTGGGGAGCCTGTTTTAGTTCTTCTGTTAAATCTTTGCCTGCTTTGTGCAGGACCTGATGCCT
>QNBI01000132.1 GCA_003641675.1 Spirochaetota bacterium
TAAACCATAAGATACAAGTTTTGGCTGAATTAGTTATCTAATGATTATTTTTGATAAACCGATAATATAAATTGAGAATAAGAATCGGAGGATTTAATTGATTAGAGGATTATATACAGGTGCCAGCGGAATGGTGGTAGAAATGCACCGCATGGACACAATTGCAAACAATCTGGCCAATGTTAATCTTACCGGATATAAAAGGGACACTTCCATACAAAAAGCATTTCCCGAACTGCTCTTACGCAGAATGAACGATAACGGTGTTTACGTTTTTCCCTTTGGATCCGTAGATACTACTCCGATTGTAGGTAAGTTGGGTACAGGAGTTGAACAGAACGAGGTATATACCGTTTTTACTCAAGGGGCGTTAAAAGAAACCGGAAACAGTTTTGATCTTGCACTGGAGGGAAAGGGTTTCTTTTCGGTTGACACTCCGGAAGGTGAGAAATACACCCGAAATGGGACATTTCTTATAAACAGCGACGGCTATTTAGTAACAAAGGAAGGAGGCTATGTCCTGGGCGAGAATGGCCCTGTTAAGCTTAAAAAGAACAATTTTGTGGTAGATCAGGACGGAAAGATATACCAGAATGCCAATTTTACAGGCGACGATCATAGGCTTGTTTCCCTGGAGGAAAACCAGTGGGAAAACATGGAGCTGGTGGACAGACTTAAGGTGGTGGATTTTAAGAGAGAAAGATACCTTAAAAAGATGGGAAACTCATACTGGAACAGTACACAGGAATCTGGTAAAGCAGAAGTAATCCCGGAAAATAACAGGCCTAAAGTACGACAGGGCTTCTTAGAGGGAGCAAATGTAAATCCTGTTACAGAAATGGTTAAAATGATAGAAGTCAACCGCAGCTATGAAGCTAATCAGAAGCTTATTCAGAGCGAAGATACACTGCTCGGAAGACTCATAAATGATGCTGTAAAGGTATAACCAGGTTATAACGGAGGGAATTAATTATGATGAGATCGTTATGGACTGCTGCTTCTGGAATGACAGGCCAGCAGTTTAATATAGATACTATTGCGAACAACTTGGCCAATGTTAACACAACCGGGTTTAAACAGAACAGGCCGGATTTCGAGGACCTTCTCTACCAGACAATCAGAGTTGCAGGAACTCCTGCCACTGAGGTAACACTTGTACCTGTCGGTGTCCAGGTCGGGCATGGTGTAAGGCCGGCTGCAACACAAAAGATATTTACTCAGGGTGCACTGCAGTCAACGGGTAATGTTTCTGATATGGCAATAGAGGGGGAAGGCTTTTTCAGAGTTCTTCTATACGATGGTACGTACGGATATACGCGTGACGGATCCTTTAAAATAGATTCCAATGGACAGATTGTAAATTCCAATGGCTACCGGCTAATGCCGGAGGTTATTTTACCGGAAGGTTTTAGACGCGATACGCTGACTATTTCTCAGGACGGAAGGATTACCGTTAAGGTTGCCGGAAATGATAATCCGTTAGAAATCGGCCAGCTTTCTCTTTACAGGTTTGTTAATCCCGCCGGGCTCCAGGCGGCCGGGGAAAATATATTGAAACGGACAAATGCTTCTGGTGATGCAATAGGAGGCCGTCCCGGATTTGATGGAATGGGTAAGGTTGTACAGAAATTCCTTGAAATGTCCAATGTATCTGCAGTAAAGGAAATGGTGAATATGATAGTAGCCCAGAGAGCCTATGAACTAAATTCAAAAGCTATCCAAACATCCGATTCCATGCTTGCTACGGCAAACAGTCTTAAGAGGTAATGGGTAAACTTAATGATAAAAAATCAAAAAAGAATTCTTTTCTTTTTTATCGTTATCATTACTGTCTTTCAAATTGAGCATGTTTATGCGGATGATACAATACTTTACTTAAAGAAGTATCTTAATATAAAAGAAGGTAGTATTACCGCAGATAAAATTGCCAGGAGTGTACAGAGTAATTTAAAAGTTACAGAAGAGCTTAGCAGAATCATTGTAGAAGGAAATCCGGACAGTATTGTTATTTATCCGGTTAAAAGTATCTATAGGCTTATTGAACGCGGTATAAACGGTTCTTTAACCTTAATTGGTGATAAAATAGTTATTATTCCGAATAATTTGCTTATATATACAGATAAAAGTATTCTTTTGGACACTGCAAAAGAAATTTGGCAGAGATACGGGATGGAAGATGGCAAACTGGAGCTGGGTATCAAAGATGTCAAATATCAGACTGTTAAAAATATTAATAAACCTTATATTAACGTTGTTGAATATTCAGAAAAACCTTTAAAATGTATTGTGTATCTAACTCATGGAAACAGTCGAAATAATAAAGAACCTGTTAAAATATACACAGAAATTAAACGTTTTATTCCTGTTGCATATGCATCGAAATTTATAAAATCGGGTGAATTAATTTCCAAGGCTGATATAGAATACAGGTATAAAGAATTAAATAAAAAAACGAAATACTTTTTAGAAAAGAAATATTTTACGGCAAAAGAAAGCATTGTGAATTATTTATCGGATAAACAGATAGAAAAAGGCGAACCTATATTAAAGAACTGTGTAAAATTATTGAAAGCTGTTCATAGAGGCGAAAGTGTAAATATTTATTTTATTTCCAAAGGTGTTTCCGTTGCAATGAAAGGATATGCGCTTTCCTCCGGCGGAATTCATGATCGTGTCAGGGTTAAATCTTATGAATCTGGAAATACTTTCTGGGGTACTGTGAGAGGAGAAGGAGAGGTTGATGTTGCGCTTCCGTAAATCTATCTGGTTTATAATGACAGGTTTATTTTTAATTAATGGCCTTGGTTTTTTATCTGCAACTCCTGAAGTTCGCATAAAGGATATAGGGTATATAGAAGGAATAAGGGAAAATCAGCTAGTTGGTATTGGACTTATTACTGGTTTAGCGGGAAAGGGGGATTCCTCAAGTTCAGAAATACTAAAAAGATCTATATCCAATATTTTAAATAATTTTGGATTTAAAATTACCCCTTCGGAAATTAAAAGTAAAAACAGCGCTGTAGTTATGCTTACAGCAGAGATACCAGCATTTGTACACCCTGGAGACAGAATAGATGTGGAAGTTTCCAGTATTGCAGACGCCAGAAGCCTTGAAGGCGGAATTCTGCTCCAGACGCCCTTAAAGGCTGCTAACGGGAAAATATACGGAGTCGCACAGGGTAAATTAGCGGTTGATAAAACGCAGAAAACAGTGGGAAGAATTCATAATGGTGCAATTATCGAGGAGAAACTGGAAACGCAGTTCTTTAATAACGGGCTTGTTTCTATTGTGCTGCGAAATCCGGATTTTATAACGGCTCATGCGGTCGCAGAAGCAATAAGGAAAAAATACCCGGACCTTAAAGTTGAATCGCGGGATGCGTCGTATATAGAGGTAACAGTTCCGGAATCTCAGAGGAACAACTTAGTTCCATTTATTGCTTCGTTGGAATCGGTAAGTGTTAAACCGGATTCTTCCGGCAAAGTGGTTATAGATTCGGATTCGGGCGTAATAATAATGGGAGAAAATGTAAGAATAGGCAAAGTTGCTGTTTCTTATAAAACGGCTAAGATTACAGTTGGTTATACAAGAAACAATGAAAATGATAAATCCTTTGTGATGAAAGAGACTGCAACTGTAAATGATTTCGTAGATACCCTAAAAACAATAGGTCTTAAGACCGATGCAGTAATAGCGATATTAAAAGCAATTGACAGAGCTGGGGCTTTGTACGGCGAACTTATTGTAATGTAGGAATATTAAAAAATAGAAGGCGGTATTTAAAATGAATAACGCAGTAGATTATCTAAATGTAAGCAAGTATAAAAGCGGTGAAACTGCTTTACAGAGAAAAGTAAAGGTAAATAAAAAAAGTAAACTGTATAAAACAGCGGTTGAATTTGAGTCTCTTTTTATAAAACAAATGCTCAATGCCATGAAGAAGACTATAAATAAAACGGGATTAATGAAAGGCGGCATGGCAGAAGATATATTCGAAGATATGCTATACGATGAATATGCAAAGAAAATGGCTGAAACTTCAAATTTCGGACTTGCTGAAACAATTTATAAACAGCTCTCCCTGCCTGCCAATATAAGCGCTGCAAAATATAAATAGTATTTTAATATTATTTTATTTACTATAAAAACGTTATAGTGTATAAAAAAGTGAACACTTATTCCCGGATTAAAAGTTACAGATATTAGTCCTAATATATTTTTATATAACATATAGAATTATAGCTAATCCCAAATATTATTAAAAATGGCACAATAATTGCACTATTATTCTGGAGGTATTTGAATGGCAGAAGAACTTGCGAATAATTCTACACATGAGAATACTTTAAAAGTTTATTTTGACCAGATAAAAAAGACTGGTTTACTAACTTTTGAAGAAGAAATTGAACTATCCAAGAGAATCCAGAAGGGCGATGAAAGTGCAAAACGAAAACTTATAGAGGCAAACCTTCGTCTTGTTGTGAGAATTGCAAAAGCATACATAACTCCGGAAGTGTCTCTAATGGACCTTATACAGGAGGGCAATCTGGGTTTAATAAAAGCGGCATCCAAGTATGACTACAGAAAAGAAGTTCGGTTTAGTACATATGCATCATGGTGGATTAAACAATCTATTGTAAGATCCCTTTCCAATAAAAAAAGGGCAATTAGACTACCTCACAGGAAAGAAGAGAAAATAAGGAAAATAGGCAAAATATATAATCAGCTTTCTCAAAAGTTAATGAGAGCTCCAACAAGCGAAGAGATAGCAGAAGAGATGAATATTTCCGAAGAGGAAGTGGAAAAACTTATGAACATGTCTCACTCGATTGTATCTCTCGATTCCGGAGTAGCTGGAGATACTGCTACATTACAGGACGTGATAGAGGACTATTCTTACGATCCGGACAAAACAATAATGGACAAATGCCTTAAGGAGGAGACTCAAAAATTTCTTGAAAATCTATTAAAAAAGGAAAAGAAAATATTAATGTACAGGTTTGCCTTTTTCGGCGGAAAACGCTACACTTTAAAATATATAGGCCGTGAATTGGGGATTTCACCAGAGACTGTAAGACAAATTGAGATGCGTGCTTTAAAGAAGTTAAAAAACTTCGCACAGGACCTTAAAGAGTATATATATAACTAGCAAATTATAATTGTATACTCTTATTAAACACGGTACAGTCCGTAATTAATTAACATTCTAATTAATAAATAGCGAAAGCGGGACGAGAATATAGGCATAACAGAAGAAGGGAAAAATTCTTAGATATGTCAAAAAAAAAGCGTTCCAATAAACAAACTGTTAAACTGAAAAGAGCTCTCTTTCTACTATTCATAATAACTGTATGTCTACTTATACTTCTAATTTTTTTATCCCCTGGTAAAAGGCAGCCTTCTACCTCTGTTGAACAGGGCAATGTTAATACTGAAAAAAGCAGGTATAATTTACTTAAGAAGAAAGGCGTAAAAGAAAGTGAAATCCCTATTGGTTCTGCCGGTTCTGTTGCCGGTAAGAAAGAACACCCTAAACCCTCCGCAAAACTTGTTTTTATTATAGATGATGCCGGTTACAGTTTAAAGAAAGCTGAGCCATTTTTAAATTTTCCAGGAAAAATTACCATTTCTATTCTTCCCGGACTTGAATACAGCAGGAAAATCGCAGAAAAAGCAAGAAAAACCGGGAGAGATATAATTCTTCATTGTCCTATGGAGCCTGTTAATGGAGAAAATCCGGGGCCGAATGCAATTTATGTGGGACAAAGTAAGGATGAGATAAGGGAAGTACTCAAAACGAATTTTGAATCTGTGCCAGGTGCAAGGGGGACAAACAATCATATGGGATCTAAAGCTACATCTGATATGAATACTATGGATGTCGTTATGGAATACCTGGCTGAGAATGGCAAGTATTTTGTAGACAGTAAAACAACATCGAAATCCGTAGCAGAAGCTGCTGCAAAAAAGTACAATGTACCCTATTTCAGCAGGGATATTTTTATAGATAATGATTCTGAAAAAGAGAAAATTAAAGGATGGATAGAAAAGGGTATTGAACTTGCCGAAAGAAAAGGGTATGCAATACTTATAGGCCATGTAAAAAGCCCGCAGATACTGGATATGCTTAATTCTCTGAGAGGCATTTTAGAGGCTAAAAATATAAAACTTACAACGATAGATGAATTAGAATACGGATATAAGGTTAAATAATGATTGTTCTTGGAATAGAAACCTCCTGTGATGAATGTTCAGCTTCTCTGGTTGAAGACGGAAAAAATGTGTTGAGCAACAGGATATCGACACAGATAGAATTCCATA
>QNBI01000133.1 GCA_003641675.1 Spirochaetota bacterium
ATTCGAAAAGTATGTTGACGATGTTGAGTCCTTTAGAAGGATGATTAAAAGCCGGGAAGGCTACAGAGAAATCATTTTTTTAGGACATTCACTTGGCGCAAATGTAGCACTTATGTATCCTCTTCGGTATCCTGATATTGAGATCCGTACAATCGCTGCATCTGCCATATTTTCCTCTCCCTTAATCGATAAAGCTGTTAAGGAGGAAAGCAGCCCTGTAGATGTAACGCTGGAGGACTTTGCCATGGACACTGCAAGAGTTGAACAATTAGTAGAAGATGAGCTTATCGTAAAACAGATATCAAAGAATTTACTAAAGCTTGTAGATAAAGCCAATGGGGAACTAAACAGCGGTATAGATAAGCTGCAGAAGGGAAAGTTCTTGTTCCTGCATGGTGAATCTGATAAAATCTCCAGTCTGGCAGTTGTGGAGAAATTTTATAATAAGCTTGAATGCAAACGTAAAAAGCTCGTAACATTTCCGAGAATGCATCATGATATTTTTGCAGAGAGAAAGAGAGAACAGGTATTTAATGCAATCTCACTATGGTTAAGTGAGACAGAGTTTGAACATAAAGCACCATAAAGTAAGGAGTTAATAATGGATCTGGATATTGTGATAGAGGATGATACTGTTTTTTTCAAAATTGCCGGGCCGATAGATACAGAGGGCGGATCGGAACTTTCCAATAAATTTATGGAAGTTGCCGGCGATGAATCTTTAAAAAATGCGGAATTCGATTTAAGCGAGGTCCCGACTATTACAAGTGCCGAATAGGCAAACTGCTCCGTTTTTTTAAACATTTCGATAAGCTGGGTGGTAAAATGAAAATTACGGGTATTTCCGACAGCTTGAGGGATCAATTTGCAGAAATACATCTGGACCAGATTATTCCAATAGAAGCAGGTTAAAAAAAAGATGCCTGGAATTTATTACTTTTTCCGGACATCTTTTAATTTTATTGTATTATCGTATTGCTTCCCTACAGATTCCCCTATAAGTTAGAGTTTTCCTCTATAGAGTGACATTTTTCCCGTTCTTAATAACGTAAAGCGGCGGATTATGATCCGTTAATGCCTGCCAAACTGTCTCTGTGTCGAGCACAACCAGATTTGCAGGGTTCCCTTTTTCCAGTTTAAAGTTTTTTATTCCCATAGCCTTAGCAGCGTTTGTTGTGATGAGGTCATAAAGAATATTTAATTCTTCTAAGGTAGTCATCCACAAAAGGTGAGCCGCTAGAAAGGCTACTTCCAGCATATTGTTCCTTCCGAAGGGATAGTATGCGTCTGCAATATCATCCTGGCCGAGAGCTACATTAACTCCCTCATCGTAAAGGTCCCGTACTCTGGCATGCAAGGGACCAGTATGAGGATCACTAACAACACCAATTTGAGCTTTTTTGAGTAAAGCAACTACCTTTCTAAAATAGGGCTCCGCATAGAGTTCCATGGCTCTTGCGTGGTGAACCATGACCCTGCCTTCCCATCCTTCTTTAATTGTCTTTACAGCCAGCATTTCTAAAGTTCTAAGCCCTGCATCGCCTGCGTCATCTATAAGCATGGAAACATCTTTATTGTATTTCTTTGCCAGCTTAAACATTAGATCAATATGTTTCTGTTCATCCTCATCTGTGTACTCTATCCATGGAATGCCTCCTACGACATCGGCACCAAGCTGCATTGCCTTATCAACATAATCCTCCGCACCCGGGTCTCTTACAACACCGTCCTGAGGGAATGCGACAACTTGCAGCTCTACGGAATCCTTGAATTCCTCTCTTGCCTTTAACAGAGCCTTAACTCCCTCTAATTTAGCCTTTGTATCGGTGTCTGCAAATGCCCTTATATGCGTTACGCCGTTTTTTACTGCCAGTTTCACAGCCTTACGCACATTTTCTATTATCCAGCTTTCATTGTACTGTTCTTTAACTTTAGATGCCAGTTCAATAGCAGTCATGGCTTTGCCCATTGAACCGCCCTGGTACGAAGTTAGTGCATCTTCGCCCACCATGGAAAGTGTATAAACTTTACAGAGATGGAGGTGCCCGTTTACAAAGGTTTCTGTAACAAGGTTCCCCTGGGCATCTATAAGTTCTTTGCTGTCAGCTTTGAGGTTAGTGGCTATTTCAACGACTTTTCCTTCTCTTATTCCTATATCTCTGGTTTCTTTTCCGGAAAATCTCGTCCGTGCATTTTTAATAAGTAGGTCGAAACTCATAAAATCCTCCTGACGAAATTTAAAGATCCAGCCATGTATTAAAATTTTTTATTCCCTGTACGGTAATTTTTGCCGCTTTTTGAGAATCTGTTTTAGAAATGCCTACACCGTCGTGGTAAATAGTTGTTAAAAATTCCTCTATATTTTTAAACACTTCAGGGACGTTGTAGAAAAGAATTGCAAAGTCGTTTTTCCTTGGTTTTACTATTGTAAAGGAAGAATAGGAAATTATTGGTTTTTTACCGATATAGATAGTTTCATGTTTTTTTGTTGTAAGTATGTAAAGCTCTGAGAATCTGTATGGAATACTTTTCCCGGACTGTCTCTGTACCGGTTCCACATTTTTTAACGGATAGTTCGGCGGTTCAATAAGTGTGTAGAGTTTACAGCCCGCAGATTTAAAAATAAGCGAGTCCGATTCCAGACGTATCTCCTGAACGTTATCATAGCCTACAATCTCAAAAATTGAGTAGTTAGATTCCGCCTGAAAGTTAGAAGAAACAATATAACCGCCGTATTTAGGCAGTTTTGCATTATTGTATGCATCGAAAAGATGTATAGCCTGTATTTTGCGTCGGGATTTTTTCCCCGCTGGTTTTGCTTTTATAATTGTTTTTTTTGCACTCTTTCCTGCTATATCCCTTAAAAGAGTTGTGGGGCTCTCTGCGGTCTTTTTAAGAGTTTTTTTGCGGTCGGAAACGGGTTTTGAGACGGGGGCTGCAGATTCCAGAGCACCTTTAGAGCTATCTTTGGATTTGGCGGGCTCCTGAGTTCTCTTCTTTTTATCTTTTAAACCGGTTTCGGCAGTAGTTTTTAGAGCAATATTTTTACCTCTGCGGGATGTTTTTATAATTGCGCTGAGCGATTTAACGAGATCTTCGCACTCTTCACGAACACGGGCATCCTTTGTACTTATCCCTCCGCCGTAGATAACCGCATACTGCTGTATAATTTGAATTAGCCTCTCAATTTGTTTTTGGGAAAGCTCCATAACATTTAGTTTAATGTAATATTCGGGTTTCGTCAAATATATAATAAAGCCGGGTTGTGGCTGTATAGCAGAGTTTAAGAGAATTACTTTTAGCTTGATATTTCTATGCATAATGTACTATAAATAGCTAATGGAATATTATGAATCGGAAGCTCAATACCTTAAAGACTTAGATAAACGTTCCGGATTGCCGGAGGGGTTTTTAGTATCAACAGCCTTTGTCAATTTTATTCCGGGAGAAAAGCCTGTAGTTGAAAAACTCAGCATGAATCTCACTTTAATAAAGTTAAAAGAACCTTCGGAATGTTTCGGAGCTGTATATACGAAGAATGCATTTCCCGGAGCTCCTGTCATTTTAGGAAGAAAGAGGCTTAACAATAAATTTATACGGGGAATACTAATTAATAACAGAATAGCAAATGTTTCTGCGAGGAATGGAGAGGAAGATGCGGAGAGAATTCTTAAAGAACTTGCAGAACTTTTAGGCGGTTCTTCACAGGATTATATTCCTGCTTCTACGGGAATAATCGGCTGGAAACTCCCTGTGGAGGAAATTGTTAAAGCTCTTCCCGGTCTTGCTGTAAATTTAAGGGGCGGTTCCGTGCTGTCTGCAGCAAAGGCAATTATGACCACAGATTCATTCCCAAAGGTAAGGCAGGAAAAGGTTGGTGACGGAACTGTTGTTGGTATTGCCAAAGGGGCAGGAATGATAGAGCCCAATATGGGTACAATGCTTGCCTTTATTTTAACGGACCTTTACCTGGACAGGGAAGAAATGCGGAAAATTTTAAAAAAGAGTGTTAATAGAACTTTTAACAGAATTTCTATTGACGGAGACCAGAGTACAAGCGATACGGCTGTAATTGTTTCTTCGGGTAAAAAGAAAACGGCAGATTTTTCGGAAGTGGAGAGAGCAGTAGAAGAAGTCTGTAGAAAACTGGCCGAAGATATTGTGCGAAACGGAGAAGGTGTGGGGCATGTTATGGAAGTTGCAGTGAAAAGGGCCCCTTCGGAGGAAGTCGCTGTTAATATAGGCAAAGCTGTTATTAATTCTCCTCTGGTTAAAACAGCGGTATTCGGTAACGACCCTAATGTGGGAAGGCTGTTAAGTTCTGTCGGAGATTACTGCGGTACTAATGTGCCGGAACTTTCTCTAAGAAATTTAAGAATTAACCTTGGGGGTATCGAGGTTTTTTCTGACAGGTTTTTTAGGCTGGATACGGAGAAAGAGAGAAGGCTCGCAGACTATCTAAAAAACTGTGGTTTTAATCCTGCACTGCATGGTTATCCTGTTCACGATAAAAAAGTTGAGATAGTTATCGATTTAGGTGAAGGTACGGAAAATGCAAAGGTGCTTGGTTCTGACCTTTCCTATCAATATGTTAAGGAGAATGCGGATTACAGATCATGAAAACAGTTAAAGAAACAGACAGCAAAGTAATAGAAGCTCACTCAATAGTAAACCGCTGTAGAGATGAGATTGCAAAACGGATAATAGGGCAGGAAAAGATGGTTTCAAGCATGCTTATGGGCCTTATTGCAGGAGGACATGTATTAATAGAGGGAGTGCCCGGCCTTGCAAAAACCCTTGCTGTAAAAACACTTTCCGAGGTGCTGGATGTGAGCTACAAGCGTATACAGTTTACACCTGATCTTCTTCCTGCCGATTTAATTGGTACGATGGTTTACAGACAGGAAAGCGGCAAATTTACTCCCAGGAAAGGGCCGGTTTTTTCAAATATCGTGCTTGCCGATGAAATTAACAGGGCGCCTGCAAAGGTACAGTCTGCACTTTTAGAAGCTATGCAGGAACAGCAGGTTACGATAGGTGATGAAACATATAAACTTAAAGCTCCCTTCTTTGTTCTTGCAACACAGAATCCCATAGAGCACGAAGGTACATATCCTCTGCCGGAAGCTCAGCTGGACAGGTTTATCCTGAAACTTTCTGTTGGGTATCCTGACATGGAGGAAGAGCTCGAAATATTAAACCGTATGGGGGATGAAAAGGAAATACCGGTTTCCAAGGTTCTCAATCCGGCACATATAGAAACCCTTAAGAAAACGGCAAGAAATATCAAAATTGATTCGAGGGTAGAGTCGTATATAGTTTCTATTGCAGCGGCATCGAGGCCTGTAAATAATATAAATGCCGATTTTATGCACTATATCGAATTCGGGGCTTCGCCGAGGGCCTCCATCTTTCTGCACAGATGCAGCAAGATTAATGCCCTGTTTAATAAAAGGGATTATGTTGTTCCTGAGGATGTAAAAAGTGTGGTGCATGAAGTCTTAAGGCACAGGATAATACTCAATTATGAAGCTGAATCGGAAGGTTTAACAACGGATATTGTAATAGATGAAATACTAAAATTTGTGCAGGTTCCTTAATCCGAGATGGATTCCGTATTTTTAACTAAGATAAAAAAAATAGAACTCATAGCTGTAAAACTCGTTGAAACCCTTATTTCAGGTAATTACCGTTCCGTATTTCACGGTCAGGGTATGGAATTCAACGAAGTACGCGAGTATATGTACGGTGATGATATACGTATGATAGATTGGAATGTAACTTCAAGAATGGGCAGCCCATATACAAAAACCTTTCGCGAGGAGCGTGAATTAGTTCTTTTCAGCATAATCGATATCTCATCTTCGATGTTTTTCGGTTCGGGGCCTGTTAACAAACATGAGGTCATAGCATTGGCTTTTGCTGTGCTGGGATTAGCTGCTGTCTATAATAATGATAAAATAGGAACTGTATTTTTTTCCGACACAATAGAAAAGTGGGTTGCGCCGGGGAAAGGGAAAAAGCATGTTTTAAGTTTAATAAATGATCTCTTCTCCTTTAAACCTGCAGGGGCAGGTTCAAATTTAAAGCTCGCGCTCCAGACAGTTTATCAGTATTTGAAAAAGAGAAGCATATGTGTAATACTGTCCGATTTTAAAACGGATAATTACTGGAACCAGATGTCGCTTCTGTCTCAAAAACACGATGTGATTGCAGTTAAAATTATAGATGATAATGATCTTGATTTTCCTAAAACCGGTTTTATACCTCTTAAAGACCCGG
>QNBI01000134.1 GCA_003641675.1 Spirochaetota bacterium
AAGTTTCAACATTATTTATAAGAGTAGGTTTGCCGAAAAGCCCTTCAATAGCAGGATACGGCGGTTTTCCTCTTGCACAAGCCCTTTTCCCTTCTATTGATTCAAGCAATGCTGTTTCTTCTCCGGACATATATGCTCCGGCCCCTTTATATATTTTAACATCAAAACTAAAGTTCTTCCCCAAAATATTTTTGCCTAAAAAACCTTTCTCCTCCGCCTGTGCTATTGCGATTTTAAGCCTTCTAATGGCCAGCGGGTATTCTGCCCGTACATAAATGTAGCCCTCATCCGACCCGATTGCATACGCTCCTATAAGCATTCCTTCCAACACTGCCTGAGGGTCTCCCTCCAGAACCGACCTATCCATAAATGCACCCGGATCGCCTTCATCTGCATTGCAGATCATATATTTCTTATCACCCCTGGAATTATGTGCAAAACCCCACTTTATACCTGTGGGAAATCCGGCACCGCCCCTCCCCCGAAGTCCCGACGTCTTAATTTCCTCTATCACCTCTTCCGGAGACATCTGTAGAAGGACCTTCTTTAACGCCTCGTATCCGTTAACGTCTAAATACTCATCTATATCTTCCGGATTAATTACCCCGGAATGAGCAAGAACTATCTTGTGCTGTTTTGTAAAGTATGAATAGCCGGGCTCCACAAGCCAGTCCTCTATTACTTCGCCCTTTTCAACATGCCGTTTAATTATCTCCCGGGCACGTTTTTCATCCACTTCGCCGTATAGATAACTTTTTCCGCCAGTCTCCCTTATTTCCACCAGCGGTTCTCTATGGCAGGCACCTATACAACCTGTTGGTTTAAGTATAATACCCTTCTCTTTAATAAGAGATTCCTCGCTAAAGATCTCATAGGCATGGCGTGCTCCAGCGGCTATTCCGCAGGAACCTAATCCGACAACAACTTCTTTAACAGGCATTTTTTAATCTTCCTTGAATTTTTTTAGAATCTTTTTAAGTTTATCCCCGTTAAGCTTACCGTAAACCTCTCCATCTATCATAACAACTGGTGCAAGAGAACAGCATCCGAGGCATGCCACCCTCTCTACTGTAAATTTCATATCTTTAGTTGTCTGTCCGGGATTTACTGCAAGCTCATTTTCTATTGTCTGGTCCAGCATCTCGGCGCCGGAAACATGGCATGCAGTCCCATGACAGACCTTGATAACATGCTTTCCAATCGGCTCAAAGCGGAACTGTGCATAGAACGTGGCAACCCCGTATATTTCCGCACCCGATTTTCCTGTTATCCGGCCTATTTCCTCCATAGCTTCACGGGGAAGATAACCGTATATTTCCTGAGTTTTCTGAAGCAGAGGTATAACATTGCCCCGCTCTAAAGACCACTCCTTAAGAACATCCTTAAATTCTCTTTCCATGAAATCCATTTTTTCTCACTCGTTAATTTATGTTTGAACATGCCTCGATCAACAACTCTGAGACACCTGGATTGTAACATAGAATTTAGAGCTTCTTCAAGATTATTCTCACTCCATTCTTTAAAAAGTCCGAAATCTCTAAATCTGTCAAGATACCCTCTAACCGTATCGTAGGAAGACTTTCCCTTTAAAACCTGTACTGCCCCTCTAACGGAGAACAGTTTTTTATGCCTTTTTATAAACCTTTCAATCTCATAAAAACCGTCGGGACTCCTGGCAGCTTCACCACTGCAGACATCGCAACCGCTACACGAAAATCTATCTTTCCACCCTACATATCTTAAAAGCTGCTCCCGCCTACAAATATCATCTGTTAAAGCATACTCCATTATTGCCGAATACCGTTCCTTTTCTATTTTCGAAACTATTCCGTTTAAAAATATTACATCATCCACAGAGTATAACATTACCGCAGACGCTTTTCTACCGTCTCGTCCCCCTCTTCCGCTTTCCTGAAGATACGATTCCACAGACCGCGGAACATCGTAATGGACAACAGTCCTTACATTTTTTTTATTCACTCCCAGGCCATAGGCAGATGTCGCGCAGAGAATTCCGTTTTCGGAGTTAAGAAACCAGTTTTCTATACTCTCACGTTCCTGACCTGTTAACCCTGCATGGTAGAACTTAACATCATCGATCGCCATGAAATTCCCATTTAAGCTAATTACACTTCCTCTGTCATTGCTCCTGCTAAATGCTTCCAGATAAGCGAAAATCTTTCCTGCCAACTCTTCCGCTCTTTTCCGGGAGCGTGTAAAAATAAGCATCGGCCTTCCCTCTCCTTGTATTAACTTCTGAACCGCAATGCTCTTTGAAATGCAGGGAATAACGGAATATCGAATATTCGGCCTATCCGGATTCTCCACCACATTATGAGGATTCCTCCCGAAGTATAAATATTGTTTAATTTTATTAATCACTCTTTCCGAGGCTGTGGCGGTAAAGGCTGTGACAGAGGCACTATTAAATCTATCTATAAAACGGCCTAACCTTAAATACGACGGCCTAAAACTCTCGCCCCATTCGGAAACACAGTGAGCTTCGTCTATTACAATGGACGCTATATTAATCCCGGAAAAAAAACTGATATTTTCCTCATTTTCAAGCGCTTCCGGAGTGGTAAAGATTATCCGTGTTTCTCCCCTCTTTATGCTGCTGTTAAGCTCTATAAGTGCGCGTTTCTTTATTCCGCCTTTTATAATACCACTTTTAATACCGGCATTATTAAGTCTTAAAACCTGGTCCCTTATAAGGGCAAGCAGAGGTGAAACAACTAGCGTTATACCCTCCTTTAAAAGAGACGGAAGCATATAACAAATTGATTTCCCACTGCCGGTAGGGAGTACTACAATTTGGTCTATATGGTCCAAAAGGTTTGATATTACAAATCTTTGAATTGGATACAGATAACGAATTTTAAAAATATCAAGTGCTATTTTCTCTATTGGGGATGTTTTTACCTTACAGTTCGTTTCGTCTGCGCCGGCGATTTTTTATCCTTTTTACCTTTTTTTTGTAATACTCAACCGGAAAAAATAGTCATCTGCAATTTCTACAAGTTCAGGAGAAAAATCTATTTCGTAATGGACCTTATAGTAGTTGTTGATAGGTCCCTCTACCTTCGTTATTCTCCCGGAAACTATAAACTGGTATAGCTGAAAATATAGTTTGGAAACAAAACTCATGCCTTCTTTTAAATCTGGAATATTGGCAGGTACTGCCAATATTATTTTATTAACGGAGACAACAAGAAGTTTTGTCTGGACTTTTAATTTGCCGAACTGTGATTCTACAAAATTATTAAAACGCATAATCTTTGCAGTCTCGGGATTCATAACAATTTGCTTATCTTTAAAACTTTCATATTGAGTCTTTAGAGACTCAAAGGATGTTATATAGTCTCCGATTATTTCAATTAGGTCATTTGGGCAGCTCTTATAGGAAATGTCAAGCATACATACATTGGGTTTACCCTTAACGGCTCCGACCCTGTCCAGAATGCCCCGTACAAAAAAATTTATTGGCTGCTTATTGCCGCTCCGTTGAAAGGTAAAATTAATGGAACACATTTTCCTCTGGAATTTCTGAAAAAAAACAGTTTCCTGCCTGCTTAAAATTACAAGCAGGATTGCCCTTTTCATCGAAAGCTGAAAAGGGGCGCATATAAGCATATAATCTTCTATTTAACAAGTGTCTGAGCCTGAACAAGACCCGTTTTTTTAACAGCGTAGGGATTAAAACGTATCATTTGTTCGGCATATTTTGCAAAGTAAGATTGAATTTGACTTTTTCCCATAGCTTCCATTTTATTTGTAGTTCAAGCAGTGTCAAGCCTCTGTATAAAATTAACAATTCGTAAAATTCATCCTGATACAGGGTGTTATATAGAACCATATAGAGAGACCTGTCTTCTAACCTTTGACATACACAAATGTATTGACATAAGGGGCAAAATAGTTATGCTCCTAACTTGTAATGAAAGAACAAGAAACATCGGACAAAGGGAAGCTGGTTCAAAGGGTACTAAGCGAGGGTAAGCTTCCTCAGGACATACTGGATAAGCTACTCGCTTTTACAACAGACAGAAAGGAAACAGAAGATATTATCGTAGGAGCCGAAACAGGTGAAGATGCAGCAGTTGTACGTGGTCTGGACAGACTTATAATTAGTGCAGACCCTATAACTTTCACAGAAGAAAATATCGGAATCTATACTGTTGCCGTAAATTGCAATGATATAGTTGCAATGGGCGGTGTTCCCAAATATTTAACTACCACTATACTTATACCAATAGGAACTCTCCATAACAGGCTAAAAGCTGTATTTAAAGAAATAGGAACCGCTGCAAAAGCCGCTGGTATTAACTGGGTAGGCGGACACACAGAAGTCACAACTGCAGTAAACAAAATCATAGCCTCCGGACATGTTGTTGGATTTCTTACAGGGAAAGCCACTCCGTCATCCGGTGCAAAGGCAGGGGAAGATATAGTAATGACCAAATGGGCGGGCATGGAAGGAACAACTCTAATTGCCAGGGAATTCCCTGAAAAAACTAAAACTATTTTGGGGGACACCGGTTTTAAAGAAGTAGAAAATTGGTTAAAAGAACCGGGCATTTCCATAATAAAAGAGGGACAAATACTAAAGGGTATTGAGATTTCCGCAGCACATGATCCTACAGAGGGCGGTATTGCAACTGGTATTCATGAAATTTGTATGCGTTCAGGAACCGGTGCTGTAATATCGAAAGAAAGCATTCTACTGCGCAGAGAGTCGTCTCTTTTAACAGAAGCATTCGGAATAGACCCTCTGGGGTTATTAAGTTCCGGAGTCTTACTCTTCACCGCTTCCCACGATGAGGCTAAAAGAGCTGTAGCGCGTTTAAAACAAAAGGGTATAGATTCTGCAGTCATAGGGAAAATTACAGACAGAGAAGGTGAAATACTTATTAAAAGCGGAAAAGACACTGAAAGACTCCCCATCTTTACAGCAGATGAAATAATTAAAGCTCTTAAGAGAAAGGTTTAGAATATGGGCACTATTTACGTTGCAAGGCATGCACTAACGGACGGGCACGGGAAAAAGATAGTATTAAGCTGGACACCGGGAATTTATCTAAATAAAGAAGGGAGAGAGCAGACAAACAAACTTTCGGAAACTCTTACTCCGGTTAATTTCACAAAGATTATAAGCAGCCCGATAGAAAGAGCATTTGAAACCGCATCTATAGTTGCAAAATCCAAAGGTCTAAATGTAGTAACAGATGATCATTTTGCAGAATGGTATATGGGAATCTGGACAGGCAGGACCTTTACGGAAATTAAGAATGATTTCCCGGAGGATTTTAAGACATGGCGCACAACACCGGAAAAATTAAGGGTGGAACACGCAGAAACACTCGAGGCAGTTTCGGAAAGGACATTAGAAGGCTTAAAAACAGTAGCGGGAAAGTATAGAGAAGACACGGTACTTATTGTATCGCATAAAGACCCGATCCGGGCCATGCTCACGAAGCTTCTTGGAACTCCTGTAGGTTTTATAAAAAGATTAGATATTGAAATGGCCTCTGTTTCGCGGATAAGATTTAATAACGGCCATTTTATACTCGATATGTTAAACTATATACCCTGGAAACCTTTTTAAGGCCAGCCTGTTTAAGCCGGCAACCTCTATTAATCGCCCTTCTCTTCTATTTGGTTTTATTATCCTCTACAAGTTTCTTTTTCTCCTCGTAGATTTTTGCATCCAGAAAAATCTTTAATAGTTCGGAATCTATATGATTATCCTCGACCTCATACTGTAGAATATCCAACGCCTTATTTATCGGAACAGCCCTTTTATACGGCCTGTCTCTTGCCGTAAGTGCATCATAAATATCGGAAATTGTCATCATCCTCGTCTGTATAGGAATTTCTTTGGCAGTTATATGTCTTGGATATCCGTCGCCGTTTAATTTCTCATGATGCCCATATGCTATCATGGGAATATTTTTCATTTCACGCGTCCACGGTATGGTCTTTAGAAAATTGTACGTATGAGTTACATGCGATTCTATCTCTTTTCGTTCTTCTTCGTCCAGGCTTCCCTTCTTTATTTTTAATTTAAAGTATTCATCTTCTGTAATAAAAGGCTTCTCTTTCCCGTCTATATCCAGATAGTATTTAGAGACTATTCTATCCAGAATAGAAGTTGTATCCTTATTTAGTACAGTAGGTTCATTTGCAGTTTCTATTGCACTAAGACAATTTACAATTTCACCGATTCTTTCTTTCTCTTCTTTCTCAAGCTCCGGTGCTTCTTTGTAGTAATTCTGTTTA
>QNBI01000135.1 GCA_003641675.1 Spirochaetota bacterium
TAAACTTAGAGGAGAATATCTTGTTAGACAATCTATTCCAGCACAGAGAGGTTATTAACCAGCCGATTTTCTACCTCTTTATAGCCTCTACTCTAATTATAACTTTAGGCTACTCATGGGGTGCAAGGAGAAATAAAAGAATATATCTCTCTGCATTTCATGCGCTGGTAAATTTAATTAAACCAAAGGACCAGCAGTTTACAAATATTGGGGGTTCGACTGGGTATCATGCAAATTTAATACCCAAAAAAAATGATATTTTCAGGCGTGTTGATGCTACCATTACCCTATTGCCCAGGCAGTCATGGCTGTACCTTCCCTTCTCTTTAATTATTCAGCGTTTTGACAGGTTGTTTCTCACTTTTTTCCTGCTTCATCCTAAAAAGACAAAACTTATTTTGAGAGAAGGCCACCTCATTGAACGAAGGTATTCCAATTTCAGAAGCCCCAAAATTAAAAATGCGGATACGCTTAGCCATGAGTCTTTTAACTGGGACGGCAGAGACTATATTCTCTACTATGAGGATGAAACCGTTAAAAACAGGCTTATCTCATTGGCAAAAATAATGAGGACACCCGGCACGGTTAAGCACATAGCAGTAGTACCGGAAGAAGAACGCATATTTGTCTTTTTGGTTCCTAAACTGGGAAAGGTAGAAGAAAACCTAAAACCTGTATTAAGCTGGATTAAAAACAAACAATTCGCTGTAGAAGAGAGAGTATAAATTACATGCAAGAATGTGGCAGATTCAATAGCGAACTCAATAGCGGATTCAAAAACTTGACCACCAGCTCCAATAAAGCTAATATACAAAGGCATGGGAAAAGTAATCCTAGTTACAGATACAGATACTCCTGTAGGTTATGAACTTGCTAAAAGGTATACCCAATCCGGCATTAGCTTAATTGCCGCAGCCGATTCCGAAACCGTTATTGAATCCTTTTCAAGTTTAAGCAAAGAAACATACCTTCAGGTAAAGTGGTCCAGGAAATCTCCTATATCTGCCCGGAATGTTATTCTTTCCGGGTTAAATCATTTTAAACATATAGATGAAGCTATTATTATACAGTCTTTTCAGGGACAGGATATAAAGAATAATAACGGCAATTTCGGAAATACACAATTCTCAGAGATAGACTCTATTATTGATGCTGAAGTTAAAGGAAACCTCTTTCTTATAAAAGAATTAATTCATAATCTGCCGGAGCTCCCTTTAACAGTTATTCAGTACTGTGAAAGCGGTATTTCCGATATTTCGCCTCTTGAAACACTTGTAATAAACGGATTTGAAAATTTCATAAAATCCCTGGCAGGACATAATAGAGAAACCGTCATTAACGGATTTTTTGCAGCCGAAGTTCCTGCAACAGAATATGCAGATTATATTATTAAAACAATTAAGGATAAAATTGATAAATCAAGAGGCCGTATTTTTAGATACTCCTTAAGACAGGGAATTTTCATTAGAAAACATTAAAAAGCGGATTAGGCTTCGGTTTAAAAAAACATGGATTCCGCAAAACGCATCTGGAACTCTGGTTTTCCTGCAAGTTCTAAAAACTTGACGCGGCCCGCAACCGCCGATGCCCTTTCACGTGCCGTTTTAGAAACCAAAACAACAGAAGCGCCCCGAAGAGCAGCATTACCCACCGTATCTACTATTGTTTTATCCACAGGGGGTATTAAGCCAATCCGAATTGCAGAATCAACCTCTATACCTGCACCGAAATTACCCGCAAGTCTTATTAAATCCAGTTTTTCAATGGGTATACCTGCTTCGGCTAAAAGACTATCAACACCTGTCCTTATTGCACCCTTAGCCAGTTGTAACTCCCTTATATCTCTCTGTGTAATATAGACTGTCCTATCCTCTGTAACGGCAAACGCCGGCTTATCATCTACATTGAAAATCCTTTTTTTCAGTTCTACATCTGCCACTTCTTCCGGTTTTAGAAGCCTGCCCGTATTATCGATAATTCCACTGTTCAAAAGGCCGGCAATGGCGGATATTAAGCCTGTTCCGCAAATACCAATCGGCGGCTTATCCCCAATAGTCTCGTAGGAGGCCGTATTTATGGAAACAGAGTACACAGCACCTTCCAGAGCCCTCATTCCGCAAGCAATCTGCGCACCCTCGAAGGCAGGGCCGGCAGCGGTAGAGGTTGCTGTAAGTTTGCCGTGGTCGGAGAGAACAATTTCTCCATTCGTGCCGACATCAATAGACAGAGATGTCTTTTTCTCATTATCAATACCTAAAGCTACAATCATTCCCACAGTGTCTGCACCTACAAATGCAGAAATAACAGGCAGTGTCTCCACCCATCCCTGTTTTTGAAAATTCCACCCGAAATAAGCGGGAGGTACTCTTAAACTTTCAGAAATTACCGGTATATACGGTGCAAGGGTAAGCTGGTACGGATCTAAGTTTAACAGGATATGAAGCATTATAGGATTTCCCACTACTACTGTCCTGTAAATTCTCGCCGGCTTAATACCGGTCTCTTCAAGAATGCTTAAAGCTCCTTCGTTAATTGTATCAAGAGCAGCCTTCCGCACCGCTTCTCTGTCGGTTTTAAACTGCTGAGCCCTTGAAATAACATCCGCACCGAATGAGGCCTGTCTGTTTAAGAGTATTTTTCGTGCTATTCTCCCTCCGGTTTCAAGATGATGCAGAGAAATATCCACAGTAGTAGTTCCAAGATCAATGGCAAAACCATAGAGTGGGTCAGAATCCCTCCCGATTATACCTATAAATTCCTTATCCTCCAGCACAACATCTATATTCCAGTTATTTAATCTTAAAGATTTAGACATATCCTCTAGCGACGGAATTTCCGGCTTACCCGCATGTATATCTTTTTTTAAAAGAGCATCCCTTACCCTTGCCCAGTCGGAACGCTGGTCATTCAAAGTGGGTTCGGGCAGGGTTAATGGAATTTTTTCTATTAGAGCTTCACCGGGAAGCAGAGGTTCTGCTTTGGTTTCTGCGGTGCCTTCCCATGTTATCTTTGCCTTTCGGGATTTGGGAATTGTTATTGTACAGTCACTCTCTATTTTAGTCTGGCACGCCAGACGTATACCCTGTTTAATTTCCGCTTCGGGCAGCCTTTTCCTTCCCTCCTTGCCCGATTCCGGAGCAGGGACTATTTTGACTTTGCACTGCATACAGAGCCCCCGGCCGCCGCAGGGAAAATCAATTAGGATTCCTTCCTTAATCAGGAATTTCCTTAAAGGAGTGTTTTCCTCCACATGAAACATTAGATTTCCGGGTTCAATAATTACTCTGTACATAGTTTAACAATAATAAGGCAAACTGTGATATTAGACAATAAGCTTTTTTGTTACATGCCCAACCCAGATAAGCCCTGCTATGGCAGTTAGAAAATTCCCCATGACCATTCCTATCCAAATTCCGTTTAAACCAAGGAAGTAAGACATTAAAAGGGCAAGCGGTATTGTGAGAAAAAGCATCTGCGAAAGGTTTAAGATGAGCGATTTAAAACCCATTCCAAGCCCCTGAAAGACATTTACCTGAACCATCCTTAAAGCAATAAATGGAAACCCAATGCTGAAAATCACAAGTAAATCTTTTCCTACTCTTAAAACCTCCGGATTATTGGAAAAAATTGTTATAAAGGTTCTGCTCCCGGCAATAAACAAACCGGTAAAAATGAGCATTATAGCTGCCGCCGCCAAAGATGCCTGTTTAAATATCTGCCTGACACGCTCATAGTTTTTGGCACCGTAATTCTGTCCGGTCATGGTTAGTACACTAATTGCTATTCCTAAAATAGGCAAAAAAGCGACCTGCTGGTAGGTAAATCCCATGGTAAATGCAGCCTTGACAAAATCACCGTAGGGCCTAAGCAGAATAAATAGAAGACTTAAACCGAGAGACTGTACAAGCTGTGAAATCATAGAAGGCCCGCCTACTTTGAATATACCCTTTATAAATTGCCCGTTGTACTTAAACACCTTAAGGTTAAATTTAATTATATTTTTATCTCCGAAGAGGGAAAGCGCCAGTAATACAGCGCTTACAGCCCGCGCAATAACGGTTGCAAGAGCAGCTCCTTCTATACCCATCCTGGGAAAAGGACCGAGGCCGAATATCAAAAGAGGATCAAGGATTATATTGGTTAGTGTTCCGATAACCATAACCTGCATCGGCTTTACCATGTTTCCTTCTCCCCGAAGAATTCCATTACCTATCATAGTAAAAAATGCAAAGAAAGATCCGAAGAGAATTACATTTATATACTTAAGAATAAAGGGGAGCATATTATCCGACGCACCAAGCAGTACAAACAATGGGCGCGATAAAAGAGGACCGCCTATCGTAAAGACTGCAGCGGTTACTAAAACAATTAAAAGTGAGTGCTCCGCGGCATTGTTTGCATCCTTGTACCTCTTTGCCCCTATGAATCTGGAAATCAGGGAGCTGCTCCCTGCACCGACACCTGCAGCTATTGCAATTATTATACTCTGTACGGTAAAGGACATACCAATAGCGCCGAACTGGAGTTCGCCTAAGCGGGATATAAAGAGTCGGTCAATAAAGTTAAAGGCAGTCTGGAATGTGAACGCTATTATTGTAGGGACAGCAAGACGAAACAAGGTCTTTAATATGGGACCGTTTAAAATTTCCTGCGGCGATGCTTTCATTCCTTTCCTGTTTTTCGTTGCTACTCTTTTTTCCATTATTTCTTTTTTCTTTTCCTTTCCGTCCTGTAAATTCCTGCATGCTGTTAACAACTGTTATAAAATTGCAGGTTTACAATGTACTAAATTTAATCGATAATTTAAAAGATAAGATCTTAAAATTGATATAATTTTTTGTTATATTTTACAGATTCCCGTACAGGGACTAATACGTTAGTAATAAGGAGCAGAGTGTGAAGGGAGTAATACTGGCAGCAGGGTACGGAACCCGTTTTTTACCTGTAACCAAAACCGTACCAAAAGAGATGCTTCCGTTAATAAACAAACCGTCGATAGATTTTATTATAGAGGAATTTTTAAGCTCCGGCATTAGAGAAATTCTTGTAATAACATCCAGAAGGAAACAGTCGCTGGAAGATTACATAGACCGGGAAGTCGAACTTGAAAGCGTATTCTCCCGTGAAGGTGCGCATGGCAAACTGGAAAAAGTTCACCCCCCGGAAGCGCACTTCTACTTTGTAAGGCAGAAAGAGATGCAGGGCACAGGACAGGCACTTCTGCTTGCAAAGTCCTTTGTTAACAACGAACCCTTCGTTGTTGCATATCCGGACGATCTTCACTTCGGAGAAAAGCCGCTCTCGCTTCAGCTTATAGAAAAGTACAACGAAACAGGATGCTGCGTGCTGGCAACGCTGCACGATCCCCCGGATATCAACAGGTACGGTGTTATTTCGATGGCCGAGGACGGAATCCATGTCAGAAATATCGTTGAGAAACCGGAAAAGGGAAAAGAACCGAGTAAGGAAGCATCAATCGGAAGATTCTTGTATATTCCTGAAATTTTTAAATGGCTCGAGAAGGGGTTTAAAGAGCATAAAAAGGGCGAATACTATCACACCTATGCAGTACGTGAACTTGCCCGGCGGAATAAGGTTGTTTACAGCTGTGTTGACGGAATGCGGCTCGATACGGGAGAGCCTGGAGGCTACCTGGAAGCTGTTATAAGGTATGCTAAAACTATCCCTGAGTACAGAGAGGTTATAGAAAGAGCCCTTAGAGAAGATTAAATGTGAAATCTTTGTTAAAAGGGGTTATAATATTAGTATGTATACAAACCGTTTTCCAGCTAAGAAGCCAGAAAATCTAAAAAAAATAAAGCTATATTTTCTGGGAATTGCTGTTCTTTTTTTATCAGCTCTTAGTCTTTCTACGTGCAAACAGACAGACCTGTTCTCCGAATACAGGGGTACAAACCTTTTAGACGGCATTCCCTTTACTACCTGGGTTCCGGACCAGACCGGCCCCTATATGAACTATGAGGAGGAAAGCGGAACAGGATGTGAGCCGCCAAGCGATCACCCCGGCGAGGAGGTTTACAGGCTGGAAATTAAAAATTTAATTCCCAACGGCGACTTTGAAGCGACTACAGCCGGTGCCGCACCGTTAGGCTGGACAGCTTATAACGGAGGAGGAACTGGTAGTGATACTCTGGAGGTTATAGATTCGGGCAATCTGGGAGGCGGTGAAGCCGCAGGCCTAATCGATAATAAAACCATGCACTTTGCCACGGATAATGCCGCAGACAGA
>QNBI01000136.1 GCA_003641675.1 Spirochaetota bacterium
TAAAGAAATACTTTTAAACACCGGTATTCCTGTCTGGACAGTGGAGAATGTATATCCCAGGCTGGACGAGCTTAATGTAAAACCCTTACGCGAGAAGATTCAGGATGTTTTCTCCGAGCACATCGTCACTGCCCCCGGCATGGAAAAGGTAAAAAAGATGGCTTCGGGTAGGATTATCCCAACTCCGGCTGCGGTACTCCGTGCAGCCGAGCTTCTCTACACGCCCCTTAAAGATACTGTTGTAATAGATGTAGGCGGAGCTACGACGGATGTCCATTCTGTTACAGAGGGGAACCCCAGCCTGCAAAGCATTAAAGCCGGTCCGGAACCTTTTTCCAAACGCACGGTAGAGGGAGATTTAGGTGTATTCTACAATGTGCAAAGGATAGTTGAGTCTTCCGGCGGGAATTTAAAAGAAATAACCTCTGTTCCCGCACTTCCCGGTAAAAAAAGTGAAATAGAAAATGTAAAGGCCCTTACCCTGTGGGCCTCCCGTACCGCACTCTGGAGACACGCCGGCGAACTAAAAAGTATTTACGGAACCAACGGTAAAAGTGATATAATAGAGGGAAGGGACCTTACCGCTGTCAGAGCAATAATAGGCACAGGCGGCGCCTTAACAAGGCTGGGAGGCGGAAAAAAGATTCTATTATCTCTTAGAGCAGACCCTTCCGGGAGGAAGCTCCTTCCCGGCGGCCTTATCGGGAAAGGCTCAGCGTTGGTTTCACGTAGAGACATTCAGAGAGGTTACAGGAAAACCACTTTAAGAGACACTAAAACCGGCATCGGTCCGGGAAAGGAGCCGGGATTATCTGTATATATAGATACAGAATACATTATGGCCGCAGCCGGCGTTATTTCTCTTAAATATCCGGAAGAAGCTCTTGATGTTCTGCTGGGAAGCATTAATGGGAGCATTAAACCTCGCATTAATTCAGATAGTGAGGAAATGAAAAGGAGGCAGTAATTGCCCGGCCCCTCCGTACGGATAGACCTAAAAAAAATAGAGGACAATACAAGGGCGGTTGTCTCACTCTGCAGGAAATATGGAATAGAAGTTGCGGGAGTGACAAAAGTCACCTGCGGCATGCCGCAGATTGCAAAAGCTATGATACGCGGAGGAGTTACCGCTATTGGAGAATCGAGGCTTGCCAATATTCACCGTCTAAGAGCGAGCGGCATAAACAGTACAATAATACTTCTTAGGATTCCTCCTCTCTCCGCGGTAGATGAAATCGTCACTTCGGTAGATATTAGTCTCAACTCCGAATTACCCGTAATAAAAGCGCTTTCGGATGCAGCGGAAAAACACGATATTATCCACAAAATTATTCTAATGATCGATTTAGGAGACCTCCGGGAGGGAATATGGCCGGATGACCTTCTCACGACAGCAGAACAAATAGTACGGCTTCCCGCAGTGAAAATTGAGGGCATAGGTACAAACCTTACCTGCTATGGCGGAGTAATCCCAACTAAAGAAAACATGGGAAAACTTGCAGACTATGCAGAACTCCTTGAAAGAACCTTTAACTTAAAGCTTAAATATATCTCCGGAGGCAATTCAAGTTCTCTGCCACTTCTTGCATCCGGCAGAATGCCCGAAAGAATAAACCACCTTCGTATCGGCGAAGCCATACTATTGGGGCGAGAGACAATTCACAGGAGTGCATGGCCGGGAACAACGCAGGACGCCTTTTTACTTTCCGCAGAGATTATAGAACTCAAAAAAAAACCCTCACAGCCAATTGGAAATACCGGAGAGGATGCATTCGGCCGTCACAGAAAATTCAGGGATACCGGAATGAGAATGCGGGCAATACTAAATGTGGGAAGAGAGGATACGGTGGTAGAAGGCCTTTCACCAGCAGAAAAGGGCATTACTATTCTGGGGGCTTCCAGCGATCACCTGTTATTGGATGTAACAGATGCGGAAATACCTTTAAAATTGGGTGACAGGGCACATTTCCAGCCCAGCTATGCAGCTCTGCTTGCGGCTATGACCTCAGAGTATGTAGTAAAGGAGCTTATAGTAGACAGAAGCATCCAGAGAACGGAACCGAAGGGGATATGGATAGACGGAGAACCTGAAATCGTGAAAATGTTTTCACAGGCAGGGCTGGGCAAAAGCCTTAAAAACCTCAAATACAGTATTGCTTCCCATATCGGAACCTCTCCCCGCCATAACATAAAAGAGCATAACCTCACGCAGCATAACCCGACTATACGGGAGGTGGCCTTAAGGACTAGAGAACAATGCAGTAAGGGATACATGCCGTTAATACTGGGCGGCAGCCACAGGATGACCCTTGCAGCCCTTATTGCACAGGCTTTCAACACAGAAGCTTTCGGACTTCTGTGGTTCGATTCGCACGCATGCTTTATTCCTCCGGACCTAAAAAAACACTACCCTAAAAGCCGCTCTGCCCTCTCCACTGCCTTAGGCTACAGTCGGGTTCCATGGTTTCCCGAACTTCGCTACAGGCTGTCGCCTGAAAACACGGTTATTATAGGTGTACAGGAAGCAGAACCGGAGGAGGTGGTTCTTTTAAAGAAGGGAAGAATTAAAACTTTTACTATGGAGGATATAGACAATCTTGGAATAAAAGAGGTTATGCATAAAGGCCTTATAAGAGCTGCAAGCGGGACATACGGGATTCATGTAAGCTTTTCACCCTCTGTTGTAGACAGACTTGTTTCGGAAGAATCTGCAGGAGGGCTTACACTCAGAGAAATATACCTAGCCATGGAAATGATTTCGAATTCGGGACTTCTCTGTTCCATGGATGCAGTCGGATTTGACAAAATCAGAAAACAGAGTAATAGTAACAGACACATTATAGAGAGAATAATAAACATTATTCTCTCCGCTTTCGGGAAAAAAATACTCGGAGAATAAAGCGATTAAAATGGAAAAAAAATATATAGATACAAAAACAGGTAAAGGTCCGTTCTTTTTGCATAAAAATGAGCGAGCTTCTAATATCTTTCTCATAACTATGGATATGGTTCCTCCTCAGTTTTATCTGGGACAAAATCATGGAGTACAGACCCCTGCCCTTGATTCACTAAAAAAAGACGGGCTTTTTTTTACTAGCGCATTCGCAAGCGCGCCTCTATGCGGACCTTCGCGCGCTTCCTACTTAACAGGACGATATACGTACATAACCGGAAACAGTGAACGCGCGCATGATGGGCATTCAACCGAGCTTAGGAATACCGATACTATCTGGCCGGAATATTTAAAAGCTTCCGGCTATCATACAAGACATTCAGGGAAATCTCACGTAGGTACCGATATTTTCACACGGGTATTCAGCGAAAATGATGCTCCATGGCACCGATGGTCACCACCATGGTACGATGACGAAGACTATATAGGGTTTCTTAAAAGAAAAGGCCTTAAAAGGATCTCCTTTAAAAAGGAGATCCGGGCTTTAAGCTGGAGCAGAAACGGAAAAGGAAACAGCTACGGCGGGTGGCTTTCCGGCCAGAACGGCAGGCCTTTTCCTGAAGATGCAACATACCCGGCCTTCCTCGTTGACAGGGCTATTAACAGTATAGAAAACCGCCGTTATGAGAAAAAACCCCTCTATTTTCAGCTTGATTTCTTCGGGCCGCATCAGCCCTTTGCAATTCCCGGCGGATGGGAAAAACGCGAAAAGGTTATACGCCGTAATATGAAACTTCCGAAGAGCTGGGAAGCATGGGCAAAAAGCGGATTCGCGCCAGTACCAAACCAGCCTCGAGTCTATGAGATGTACAGAAAGAACTGGGGAATGCGGCAGCGGGAGACACTTACAGATTACAGGGTAGCAAACCAACTCCAGTTTGAACTCATCGATAAAATGATAGGTAAATTTCTTGACTTTTTAAAAGGACAGGGGCTTTATGAAAACAGTTTAATTATGTTCATAGCAGATCATGGGGAGATGAACGGTGAATGGGGCTGCATTGATAAGGGCGCTTATTTAAACCCGCAGGTTTTAAGAGTTCCTGTAATCTTAAAGCCGCCTCGAAATAATGCCGCTGTAAAAGATGCCGTCAAATTCACCGGTACCACCTGTGATATGCCTTGTTCATTACTCGATATAGCCCCTACAGTACTGGAAACAGCCGGTATTGAAATACCGGAAAGGCTGGATGGCTATAGTTTGCTTAAGATACTTTCAGGAGAACCAAGACCGGATGATAAACCGATAATGTTTGATATCTGGAACCATGTTGTTCCTAATCCTGCAGTCGGAATACTCTTTAAAGCTTCCGATAACAACTGCTACCTTTACTCCTACAACACCACTCATGAAATAGACGAACTGTACGACATTAGTATACTTTCGGAATTAAAGAATCTCTACGGGGAACCCCACTATAATTTGGTTTATAAGGAAGCGTTAAACTTAATGAACCGGTATTTATCGCATGATGAACGATGGGAGATATATAAGGGATATTTTCAGCTTGAAAATGCCGAGAAACTTAACCTTCCCCCATTGGATACGCAGAAATTCTTATAATATCCGAATAATGACGAAACAAAACAAGGAAGGAAAAAATGGAAAAGAAAAATCTTATAGCTCTTTTAGAAGAAAGTGTGCAGAAATACAGCAACTGGACATTTATGATGGAGTACAACGGCTCCGAATATGCAGGCTCAACATTCAAGGAAATATACGACGAAGCTCATAATGTTGCCGGTTTTCTCCTCTCGAAGGGAATAAAAAAAGGAGACAGGGCGGCACTTCTCTCCGAAGGGAGAAACGCCTGGGTTTCTGCAGAGTTCGGTATATTTTTAACAGGCGGAATAAGCGTTCCCTTGTCGGTAAAAATTAAAACCAGAGAGGAGCTTCTCTTCCGGCTTAAACATTCCAGTTCACGCTTCTTAATCGTATCCGACAGGCAGTGGGACAAGACGGCTGTTCTTATTAAGGAATTACCTTCTCTCGAATTTATAGTTATTATAGGAAACCACCCCGGAACGACAGACTTTAAGAAGCCGGAAATATACTCATGGAACAATGTTTTGGCCCAGGGCTCAGAGTACAATAGGGACAATCCGGATAAACTTAAACAGAGCAAGAATTTAGTAGGCGAAAACGACCCTGCAACATTAACCTATACTTCCGGAACAACGGCAGAACCAAAGGGAATAGTTCTATCCCACAAGAACTACTGGGTAAATGTGGAGGATGTAAACACATTTTTTAAACTCCCCATCCCCTTCTACACTCTTTTAATACTTCCATGGGACCACTCCTTCGCCCATACCGCAGGTTTATACTCTTTCTTAAAAAAGGGGAGCGTTATCGGAGCTGTAGAACCGGGTAAAACCGAAATCGGTACAATACGCAATATACCTAAAAATATTAAAGAAATACGGCCTACCTATCTTTTAGTAGTCCCTGCACTTGCAGAGAGCTTCCGGAGAAGCATAGAGAAGAAAATAGAGGAAACAGGCGGGTTTGCCGAAAAATTATTTAACCTCACCGTAAAGTGGGGAATCCGGGTGCTTGGAGATGCATACCATAAAAGATACGACCCCCTCTCTTTAGTTATCTGGCCCTTCTATCTTTTACTGCGTGCGGTTATATCAAAGCAGATTAAATCCTCTCTGGGAGGCAGAATAAGGTTTATGGTATGCGGAGGCTCTGCCCTGTCAGTGGATCATGTAAGATGGTTTGCGGCGCTTGGCCTTCCCGTATATCAGGGCTATGGGCTTTCCGAAACCAGCCCGGTTGTATCTTCCAACTCCATGGAGAGAAAGCATTTCAAAATAGGGTCTTCCGGAAAGCTGTTTCCGTGGGTAAAAATACAAATAGCGGATGAGGATGACAGGCCTCTTCCGCCCGGGAAAATCGGCGAAGTGACTTTAAAGGGGGACTGCGTAATGATAGGCTACTGGAACAATAAATCGGCTACGGACGAATCTATGAGAAACGGGTGGTTTCATACAGGGGACTTAGGCTATATGGATAAGGACGGTTTCCTCTTTATCACCGGAAGAATAAAGAGCTTGCTTGTAGGCGAGGACGGCGAAAAGTATTCACCGGAGGCATTGGAACAGCACCTCACAGACAATAACCCAGTTATAAAGCAGATTATGCTATACAATCAGCAGAACCCTTA
>QNBI01000137.1 GCA_003641675.1 Spirochaetota bacterium
AGACAATGCAAGATAAATTATCTTTGTTCCTTCAAAGGACATTTTAAAACCCAGAACCAGAGCTATTAGCCCTGTGGCGGAAAATACTATTTTTTTATAGGCTTCGCTGATATGTTTATGAAAAATGAGTCCTAAAAGAGAACCTGTTATTACTGTTATACAGTTTATAATCGTTGCAATCATGTTGTTTCTGCAATTTAAATTATTTTGCTGTATTTGAAAAGGCTTTTTTAAGAAAGCGTCGATTTTAGTATTGATTTTACCGGTTATCTGCACAAAAATAGTAGTATGGCTAAAAAAGGGTTGCTGTGTCTTTCTCTTACAGAGTCGACTATCCGACGGAATATAGAGCTTGCCGAAAAGTACAGAGGAAAAATAGATATAGCTGAATTAAGGGCGGATTTCTTAAAAGAATCCGAATACAAATATATAGAGAAATTTCCGAAAGAGATTTCTGTTCCTGCTATCTTAACTCTACGCAATAGAAATGGCGGTGGTTTGTTTACAGGTTCTGATAATGAGCGAAGATTTATACTTATGGCAGGGTTAAAAGCTCCGTACAGCTATATAGACCTTGAGCATGACAATTACGATACTGAACTTGAGAAGGCCGCGAAAGCCTCCAGTGTAACTGTTATACGCTCTGTACATGATTATTCCGGTGTTCCGGAAAGTGTATCAGGATTAATAAATAATCTGGCAAGAAATCCGGGGGAAATACCAAAGGCTGCTTTTTTCCCAAAAACGACCCAGGAGCTATTAAGGTTAATGAGTGCCTATGGGAGTCTTGAAAATAAACCGGCTATTCTGCTTGGTATGGGTGATTACGGAATACCGACAAGGTTGCTTGCCGGTAAACTCGGTTCTTTTCTCTCATATACATCGGAAAAAAAAGATTCTGCCGCACCGGGTCATATCTCTATAGAGGATATGACCGGGCTGTACAGGTATCGTGAGATAAATAAAGATACGGCCGTATACGGTGTTGTCGGAAATCCTGTTATGCATTCTTCTTCACCAATTATTCATAATCAGGGGTTTAAAGAGCTGGGATTAAATGCTGTATACATTCCCTTTCTTGCAGATGATATAGGCGAATTCATGAAACTGTCCAGATTACTGGATATTAAGGGGCTATCGGTTACAATACCGCATAAGGAGACGGTTATTCCGTTTTTGTCCGGAGTTGATAACATTATCAGCTCTGTCGGTGCGTGCAATACTGTTTTTTTAAAAAATGGAGGCTATTACGGTACAAACACAGATGCAGAAGGTTTTTTAGCTCCTTTAAAGCAAATATTTCACGGGGTAGTTCCTAAAGGTTTAAGAGCAACTATAATAGGCGCAGGTGGCGCTGCACGCTCTGCTGTATATTCCTTAAAGAGAAACAATATAGATGTACTTATACTTAACAGAACAGAAGGGAGAGCGGAGAAACTCGGTGCGGAATTCGGCTGCGAATGGGGATCTATTATGCCGAATGATACGGAGCAAAGCATTAAAAAAATGTCGGAGTATAATGATATAATTGTACAGGCCACCCGTGTCGGTATGGCACCGGATATAAGCGGGGACCCGCTGCCAGGTTATGAGTTTTCCGGAAACGAAATAGTATACGATATGGTTTACAAACCTCGCGAGACCGTATTCTTAAGAAGGGCTTTTAAAGCCGGCTGCAGAATTGTACATGGAATTGACATGCTGATAGAACAGGCAAAATTCCAGTTTAAAATATTTACATCGAGGGATTTCCCTTTTTCTGATTTTTCGTTATAATCGCTGTATCCAATTACAAAAGGAGCATTTTCTCATGGACAGTAAAAATGAAAAAAAACATAAAAAGCTATTTATACCTGGTCCGGTAGAAGTAGACGAAAAAGTTTTAAAGGTGCTTTCTACTCCAATGATAGGACACAGGTCGGCTGAGTACAGTGAGCTGCAGAAGCGTGCAGCTGAAAAAATGCAGATGCTTATGTATACTAAAAACGACATTATTTTTTCAACCTCCTCAGGGACAGGTCTTCTTGAAATGGCAATACGGAATACGACTGCTAAAAGGGCGATAGTATTTTCCGTAGGTGCATTCGGTAACCGGTGGTTTCAAATTGCCAAAGGCAATGGAATTGCTGCAGACAAGCATGAGATAGAGTGGGGCAAGGGTTTAAATCCTTCGATAGTTGAAAAGTACTTATCCACAGGAAAATACGATGTTGCAACTGTAACGCATAATGAAACTTCTACAGGAGTTATGAACAATCTCTATGAACTTTCAGAGGTTTTTCATAGGTATCCGGATGTGGTCTGGTGTGTGGATACGGTGTCTTCACTTGGAGGGGCAAAAATAGAGGTTGATAAACTCGGTATTGATATCTGTGTATCCTCTAGCCAGAAAGCTCTGGGGCTGCCTCCTGGTTTAAGTGTGGCATCTGTTTCTGAGAAGGCTGCAAAGCGCGCCGAGCAGGTGACTAACAGAGGGTATTATTTTGATATGCTTCTGCTGTTAAAATACATAAAAGAGAGGAATTTCCAGTATCCCTCTACACCTTCCATTCCGCATATGTTTGCCCTTGATTTTCAACTGGACAGAATTATGCAGGAAGGACTTGAGGATCGCTTTCAGAGGCACATTGAGTATGCAGAGTATGTTAGAGCCTGGGCAAAAAAATATTTTGGGCTTTTTGCGGATGAGAAATATGCATCCCAGACAGTTACCTGTATAAAAAATACAAGGGGAATATCCGTAAAGGAATTAAATAATGAACTGGGCAAGAGGGGCTTTGTAATTTCCAACGGCTACGGTTCGTTAAAGGAAAAAACTTTCAGGATTGCGCACATGGCCGATATCACAAGAGAGGAGCTTGAAGAACTTATCTTTACTATAGATGATATTCTCAAGCTGTAATTCTTAACAATTAATTCTTTCGGAGCAGTTCGTTAATCATATCTCTGTTGTCAAGCAGAGAGCTTAAACTTCTGTTATAATGAAGTCTGTAAATGCTGCGGGCAAAGAGATTGGAAACATCTGCACTTAAGTACCATTCTTTTCCCAGTAAAGTGCTTTTAGAGTGATAAACTGCATTTGTTCCTATTAACCGGTAGAAAATACCGTCCTTATAGGCCTGATCAAAAACCTCTGTAGCAGAACCACTAAAAAAAGGCAGGCTTACAGCGGCTATTATCTTTTGAGCTCCCCTTTTCTTTAACAGGGTCATTGCTTTTAACAGAGTGCCTCCCGTACCGAGCATATCATCGCAAATAAACACGTTCTTTCCCTTTACATTTCCGATAAGTCTCATCTTTGTAATGTTGTTTTTCTTCGCGTTACTTGAAGTTTTTGAATAGTCGCGCTCCTTGTAGATCATAGCTAAGGGGCGTTTTAAAGTGGATGAGTAGAATTTATTTCTAACCACAGAGCCCGAATCGGGAGAGACAATAACAAGATTTTCATCTTTAAGATCGATGACAGATGAGAGAACTTTGAGTATCTGGTACGATGCATGCAGATTTTCGAGTCTTAAATGGTTAAAACTGTTTTCTATTTCCTTGGAATGTATGTCCAGTGTAATAATACGTGAAACACCGAAATACTCAAGTATCTGTCCAATCCGCGATGCTGCAAGCCCCTCTCTTCCCTTTTTCTGATGCTGTCTTGCATACGGGTAAGTGGGCAGCACAACAGTGACGCGTTTGGCATCTGCCTGTAGAGCTGCGTCTGCCGTAACTAATAGAGACATGATATTGTCATTTACGGATAGGGATTGCAGCTTATCACAACTGTCGTATTTAACCGGATAGTGATTTTCCACATCCTGTACTATGTAGATGTCGTAATCTCTTACGGTGGTGAGGAGTTCTGTTTTAAATTCACCGTTTGCAAATTTTGTGAATTTAGCAGGTATTGCAAAACCGGATTTTTGCTGTTGCTGTATTAATACTGTTGCCCGGAATCTTATGGGCAGAATATCCTGGTACAAATTTAATTTCGTTGTTAATTCTTCTTTTGTAAGTCCGTACTTTTCTGATAATGCCTTAATTTTTTCCCTGTATTTCTGGTTGAATGTAGTAATAAGGTGAGAAGTAATGCTGTCTCCGAAATATCTGCCCCCGGGGCATGAGAGGATTCCTATCATTATAATTTTCCGAATATTTCTTCTTTAAGGTCTACAACCTTATCTCTCAGCACCATCTCTTTACCGCAGTGCCGTGGAGCTTTTATCTCTCTGCCGCAGCTCGAACAAAATAAAATTGAACCGTCAAGCTCCATTTCTTTCCCGCAGCACAGGGGAATATCCTTTGTAGCGCCGCAGATGGTGCAGTAAAGCTCTTGCTCTACCACTTTTGTCATATAGAGACACCTCCTTTTAAAAATCCATTATATTTTTAACTAACGCCCTATATAGAATTAAAGTACTGTACAGTTTCCGCCAATCCTTCTTTTAATGTATATTCCGGTTCCCAGCCTAAAATATCTTTAGCTTTCTTATTATTAAGGCAGCTGAATTTTAAATCTCCGGGACGTGCATCTGCAAACTGCGGTTCTATATTCCTGCCGGTTATTTCGGAGAGAATTTTATACAGTTCGTATGTTTTTGTTGATTTCCCTGTTCCAATATTTACCGCTGTATCTTTTTCCGAATCGCCGGCAAGAAGGTTGGCCTTTACGACATCCTTTACAAATACATAATCCCTTGTCATCCCTTCAGGATTCTCCGGATATGCATAGATTTTAGAAACCTTGTTGTTGAGAAGATTATTTGTAAAAATTGCAACAACCCCTGCCTCACCGAAGGGGTCCTGCCTGGGGCCGTAAACATTTGCATAACGCAGAATGGTGAAATGCAGATCATGCTCATTTTTAAAAAATCTTAAATAATTCTCGCCTAAAACTTTATGAATTCCATAGGGAGACAGCGGTTTTGCATTATAGTCTTCCGGCGTCGGTATAATATCGGCATCGCCGTACATAGCTCCGCCGGAGGAAATATAAATTATTTTTCTAACTCTGAATTTGGCGGTACAGTTTAGAAGATTAAGAAGTCCTATTACATTGGTCTTTGCATCCTCTAAGGGGTCTCTCGCAGAGACCGTTACGCTTATCTGAGCTGCATGGTGGTTGACTATATCTGGCTTTTCAATTTCGAATATTTTTTCGAGTTCGGGAGCTCCGATATCTGTAATGTATAGTTTTGCCCCTTCAGGAACATTCTTAAGTTTTCCCGAAGAAAGATTATCAACGATAACTACTCTATAACCTCTATCAAGATACGCTTCGGCTACATGTGAGCCGATAAACCCCGCCCCGCCGGTTAGTAGAACCTTCATATCCTGACAATAACATCACTTTTACTTGTGGTCAATATATTTAGTTTATGAACTTGCTTATTCTTATCATGCTGTTTACTATTAATACTACACGGACATTGTATAAATTGTATGGAATGCAGTATGGAATATAGTGTTGAATCTATAAAATCAAGTTTAAAAAATCGAAAGGTATCCCGCATTTTTTATAGAGAAAAATACCGTGCAGCTGTAATACTGCCAATTCTGGAAATTGACAGAGGCATTCATATTCTGTTCGAGGTCCGTTCTGACTCCCTTTCAAGGCACCCCGGTCAAATAAGCTTTCCGGGCGGGGGCATAGAGCAGGGAGAAAATGCATTTGCAAGCGCTTTACGTGAGCTGGAGGAGGAATGCGGTATTCTGCCTGCTCATACAGCATTAATAGGAGAACTGGATACTGTAGAGAATATAACCGGAGCGGTTGTGACTCCCTTTGTATGTTATATAGACAAGACTGCTCAGATAAAGCTTCAGTACGATGAAGTAAAAGAGGTGTTTACGATTCCGCTTAAAAAACTTTTAGCAGAAGGTTTAAGGGAATCAAAAATAAAGGAGGTCTTTTCCCTGGCGGATGATTTCCCTTCGGAATTTCTTTACGGAAAAGAGTGGAAACGTGAGTATATATATCCTGTTTACTATTACAGGTACGGCAGGCATTTTATCTGGGGACTTACAGCCAGAATATTAAAACACTTTCTGGAAATCATAGTTTAGTTGCATTTTTATTGTGAAAGATGAGAGGCTAACTGCCGAATATTTTAAATAGTAGAAATA
>QNBI01000138.1 GCA_003641675.1 Spirochaetota bacterium
AAATCCTTTAACTTCAGAACCGCTTGATTTCAATGTTAGAGGTTTATTTATTTTAACAACTTCATTGCATTTTTTGTTAAACACAAGTATTGTATCTCCAGACGATGCTGCATTTACTGCTTGTTGAATTGTTGAGTAATTATCTGGAACGATTATTATATTTGCTTTCGGTTTTACTTCTATCTTCAAACTCGAAAATACAGAAATGCTACTTCCATCATCATTATCTATTCTGCCAGTAACAGCTAAATTACAAATTCCAGTTTTTGTTGCCTTTAACGTTAACTTTAATAGTTCATTTAAGCTAATAGCAGTCTCATTAAGCATATCAAACAGATCAACAGCCCTAACTTCAACGTGATAGGATGGAATGGTTGAATTCTTTGTCAGTTTAGCCCATTCTGGAAATTGAATTTTTATAATTGGCAAATCAGATTTGATTTTTAGATTATAACCGCTAATGCTTGCATTGGTTAGAATTGTTACATCAAATGTATCGCCCACGTTAACTTCTGTTTTTTCTGGGATTATTGCAATTTTAGATGCATTTTCCGCTAAAGCTGGTGTAAAAAGAATGTAAGAAATCAAAAGAATCAAAACGAATTTACTTAATCTTTGCAGCCAAAGCATCAACATCTTTCTCATCGATTACACCATCCTTGTTGAAATCAAAACACTCAACTGGTTCATTCTCCTTTATCCAGTCCAAATATCTGTGGAATACTACAACGTCGTTGTAATCTAATCTTCCATTTCCGTTTAGGTCTTCGTATAATCCATCGTTGTCTATGTCTTTTGGAGTTATGGAGTTTGGTAGTGGAATTAATTCCGATGCAATTTCAAATGTTCCATTCTTTATGTTTGTTGAGATCAGATTGTTAAACCCATCCTGCAGTATTGCTGTTAAATTTAATTCACTGCTACTATTTACATTTCCAACAGCTTTTACAATTAAATTGGCAAGAATAACGTTTCCTGATACAGACCCATTTGATTGCTTGACTGCGTATCTAACAAAGCCAGTTGTATTGCTGATCTCTTTCATAATCATTGTGTCAAATTTAGTTCCATTAACGTCAAGAACGTGTAATATTTCCGGATTGAACTTAAGCTGTAAGTAGGCGTGGGTTAAGTTAACAGCATTTTGTATTGTTATCGGTATAACCTTTATTTCACCCTTTCTAGCTTTTGTGCTTTTAACGGACACATTTACACTTGGAAATCCTACGCTTATCGTTTTTGAAGTTGTGTTTGTGAAGCCATCATCATCCACGACCGTTAAAGTTACCGTGTAGTTACCCCCAATAATATATCTATATGAAACGACTGATGAATTCGTTGTTAACCTTTCCCCATCTCCAAAATTCCAGATGTATTTAGTTAAATTGCCATCATAATCAGATGAACAGGAAGCATCAAACGTGATGTTCTTATATATTGCAGGTTTTGTTGGTATTGTGAAACAAGCATTCGGAATTCTTGAATGTACTTTAATTGTAATGGATTCAATCGCCGTCTTATTTTCTGAATCTTTTGCAATCAGCGTTATATTGTGCGTTCCTGTAGACAAGCTTGAATTGGTGAAAGAGCTTCCGTAACCAATAACTCCATCAAGATCTGATATCCACACGAGATTATCATCTGGCAAAAAGCCATCGTCCATGTCATAGCCATAGCCGGAAAATTCAATCTCATCCCACTGTAAAAATTCTGAGTTGTTTTGTGGAGATGTTATCACAGCTTTTGGCGGATTTGTTTCAACAGCAAAACAATTTGATATTGCTTCACCTGTATTAGCTCCATCTGAGGCTATTACTTTAATTCTGCAGCAACTTCCACCACCGATGATTGATTTGTCTACTGTTAAGCTGGTTTGGTTGATATCTAAGGCAATTATATTCCAGTTTTTGTCGTCGTTTGTGTACAAAACTGTGTATGTTAAATCATCACCATCTGCATCGTAAGCTTGCCATTTTACTGTGAAATTGCTTGTAAAGAATTCGTCACCTCTTGGATACAAGATTGAAACTGTTGGGGAATGTTTGCTTAGGATGTATTCGTCTTTAATTTCATTGAAGTGTTTTAATTGTACTTTGGATGTCCCTTCAACCCATGGGACTGTGAAAGCAAACCCAGTAACATTCGTCTCTCCCATTTCACTCCAGAATGAGACGCTAAACTTGTATTCTGCCAACATCCTATTATTTGAGTCGAGCAAAACTATTGAGTAGTTGCCTGAATATAGTTTATCGGGGATCTGATTTCTCATTTTTTCAATCTTGTAAAAGCTTGCAGTTCCATTTTTATGGACAATTCCGCTAACAAACAGCACATCTGTTTTTTGCATAGTTTGAATTGTTTGAGTTGGGATTGACATTTGGGTGATATGATTGCAGCATTGTAAAGATTGAGCACTTAAAGCTGAGGTTGAAGGTTCACCGACGAAAATTCTGAAGAGGTGTTCGTAGCAGTTGCGGCAAATTCCAACATACCGGTACCCCGACATTCCCATAAAACACCTATACGGGAATGATACGTACTTATCCTCCGTTTTTCTCCCATATGGAATCACCTCATAAGGATCCTCTTCTTTGTTAACTCCTGGAGCGTTTATATTTTTGTTTCTACACCCGTGTGAATTTACACAAGCATCATCTTCATATTTTTTATATTCTTCACATAGACAAAAGGTGTGTCCAATTTCATGTGCTGCAGTTTTACATGTACCAACTTCTACAAAAACACTATCTGACCCAACATATAAACCATCAGTATCGTTGTCTAACCAACCTTTAGGAACTATGCAAACAAGTCGATCAAATTGATAGATCTTTCTTATGTTTTCCAATTCTAACTTTAATAAGAAAGTCACCCAATCATTATAAGAAGAAGGGTTAATAGGAGGTGGATTTTCTAAATATTTTCCTATTAATTTTGATGACGATATTGGATAGGTTTCCTTAATAAATTCGTGATTTATTACGGCAGTGTTTAAGAACGAACTGGATTGGGCAATATACTTATTCAAAGGTACGTAAAGTATTTTAAGAGTTTTACTATCTCTTACAACTGCAAACTTGGATCCACAATTATTGTCCAAATTCGGATCTGGATAATTTTTAAAATTTTCAATATAAGTTTTAATTTTTATTTTTGAAGGTTTATTTATTGTTAGACCTGAAAGGACCAAAAACTCACCATTTTTGTCAATCCATACCCTAGATAAACCGACATATTTCTCGTTTCCTATCCAGACCTTAAATTTGTATGGCCCTTTAAAGTAATATTTATTTCCTAAAATTTCTGGCAATCTTGGATTTATTTTGAATCTCATCCAGACTTCAAACGGTTTACCAGCAATCAAATCAAAGTTCTTTACAGACTGGAATGTATCAACACTAACGACTTCTACATCAACACATGTTATCTTAGTCTTAGCAACATTGTTCTTCTCATTCGTCTCTATAACCTCTCCATTCAAATCGGCAACAACTTTAACTTCATGGTCTCCTACGCTTTCACCCTCAGCATCCCACATGAATTCTACAGTGGTTTCGCTATTTGCTTTCAATGAATCAATTCTCTTCTTTGAAATTAACCTGTTGTCGATGAATAATGCAACATCAAAAGCTCCAGATGGATCGTTGCCATTGTTTCTAACTTTAACTTTGAAGTAAACATCATTTCCACTCTTAACTTCCCAAGTTATATCTTGATCGTTAATTGTTAAATCTACATACTTCTTAACACATTTCAATACAACAACCATACTCCTTGCATTATTGTTTTCATTCAATTCATCTATATTCCCTCTAAGATCGTATCCCTTTGCATCAGCGTAAAATTGCAATTCATGAATTCCACACTCAGCTTTCCAGTAGAATGTTACCGTTGCTGATTTTCCAGGTGGTAATATTTTATTAACGGATTTAGATTCATAGCTATTCTTACTCTTCTTGTAAGTTACCCAGAATGCTGGAGATGAAGCGTATCCAATGTTTTTAATTTCAACATCAATTTTAACATTCTCTCCAACCCTTGGATTTGTATTCGATAATTTGATAGAGCTAATTATCAAATCGGGCAGTACTTTAACCTGCTTAGTTTTTTCATTGTTTTTCTCATTGGTCTCTTCAATCTTATTGTCTGGATCTACAACAGCTTTAACATTGTGTACACCATACTCTGCTTTCCAAAATATTCCAACGTGTTTTGTGCTTCCTTCCTCAAAATCAATAGTAGCAGATCCAACAAATTTATCATCAACATACAGCTTTACTTTAACGTCTTTGATAGCTTCGTTACTTTTCACCTTAACAAATATAGGATTGCTTTCTCCTTCTTTGAGTTTCTCCCAGTAGATGTCTTCAACTGTTAAATCTAGTCTGGAAATAACCTTAATGTACTTATATCCAACCTTTCCTTCATATTCAGCACTAATTTTAGTATTTCCCTTTTCCAACCCTTTAAACCATCCATTTCCTCTCGATTCTAAGATATCTGAATCTGAAGAAGACCATTTAGCTTTATTTGTTACACCCTCTTTCTTACACTCATAGCAAGCGTAAGCCTTCCATCGTTTTTTCTCACCAACACAAATTTCATCATCTCCCTCTATTTCCACTTTTGTTAACTTGCCCGTAACTTCCAGTTTCTTTGTCGATTCATTATTTCTTTCATTGCTCTCTATCACTTTACCTTCAAGATCGGCTATAGCTTTGAATTCGTGCTTACCGCAAACGGCCCTCCAAAGAAAAGTTACGTCCTTAGTTTCTTTTGCCCTTAAAGACGTGAATCTTTTTGGTAATTCCTTGCCATCCACAAACAAATGGACGAAGAATCCTCTTGTATCAGCGTTCCCCTTGTTTTCCACACTAACGACAATCCATGTAGTTTTACCTTTCTCAGGTGTGGTTTTGAATTTGATATTTTTTATTGCTATGTCTGGACAATCAATATTGATTGTCTTTGTTTTAACATTGTTGTCTTCCCTCGATTCCTTAACCGCATTATTTTCATCCACAACAGCTTTAATCTTTAAGTCACCACAAACATCAACCTTAAATCTTACAGTCCTTGAAGTTGTGCTGCCAGCTTTGAGATAATTTATGCTATCACTAAACTTCAAAACATCATCTACGTAAATTTTTAAGTTGAAATTTCTGGCATCCCCATCTCCTTGATTTTTTATTCTAACAACTATCGAAGCAGTCCACTGTATTTTAGCATTGTAAACTTTTATTTCATCTATTGTTAGATCTGGACAATAAACTCTTACACTTTCAGTTCTATCGTTGTTGTACTCATTTGTTTCCTTTACAGAATTGCTAGCATCAACTTTTGCATAAACATCATGGCTTCCACAGAAAAGCTGGGGTGACGAGAAAGACAGCGTTATCGATGAACCTGCATTTAATCTGTTAACTTTATCAACAAGCTTTACGCCTTCAACCTCCAGCAAAACGTTAAACGGATTTACAGCATCTCCATCTCCCTTATTTTTCACCCTAACGTGTATTGTTATTGGCTCTCCCAACAACGGTTTTTCTGGAGTCCAGTAAATATCTTCAACAATCAAATCCGGGCATTTCACGTGTAGTTTAGCGGTTTCATCGTTGTTATATTCATTAGATTCGTGAATTTTATTGCTGTAATCAACTATAGCTTTAACATCATCCTTATCTCCACAAGATGTTGCTTTGTATTCAAAATTCAGCGATTTCTCTTCTCCAGCTTTTAAATTCGTATTTTTCTTGCCAATCAATTTACCATCAACAAATAATGCAACGTCAAATGTTGATGCATCAGCATCTCCAATGTTCTTGACTTTAATAAGAATATCTCTAGTTTCATCCACGCTTATCGATGGCAGATCTATTTCCTTTACAATCAAATCTGGACATCTAACATGTAAGGTTTTTGATTTCTCATTGTTGTATTCATTGTGTTCATCAACATCATCGTAATAATCAGCTTTAGCTTTAACCTCATGATCTCCACAGCCTGATTTTATGTTAAACTTCACGACTTTGTAGGATGATGCTGGGATAGGAGGTGTATAAGCTGTAATAACATTTCCAAGAATTAAGGCAGTATATGAACTTGGAGCTTTAG
>QNBI01000139.1 GCA_003641675.1 Spirochaetota bacterium
TGCATATTGTGTGGTGGAGAAGCGATAAGCTTTTAAAAGAGGAAAAAGAGGCAGGCCATGAGTAGACAATCCGAAGACAATAATACAATAAAACATGATTCGTTTACTGTGAAAAAAAAAAGAGAAGAAAAAATTATTTTCCACTATGATAGAAATGAAAGACTATCCATGCCTGCTGCTCCTCGCAGGGATAGCATGAAAAGAGGGATATTCAAAGGAAACCGGTCCCTTCTTATTCTTCTGCTGGATATTATTGTTATTCTTATTCTGATGTTTATTTTTTTCCGTTTTTTAAACAGGCCATCGTATAAAAAGACAGAACAGGGATTTCAGTTTGAGCTGGAAGCGTTTCCCTACGCGGATAATATCCTTGTTTCTCTCTATGTAAAAAAAACCGGTAAAGCAGGAAAAAGTTTGGACAAAACCTTTAAAGTAGAATTTTATACATCAACTTCATCGGAAAACAGGGAAACGTTGAATGGTTCATTTCCGTTAGAGCCGGAAAAAGAGACTATCCTCCGGTCTAAACTCAGTTGGTCCGGAAGGGATGAAACGGTAACAGCGTCTATAACCATAGGCAGTAAAGTTGTAGTACTAAAAAAAAATGTTAAGAAAAAATAATATTGACGATAAACTTTAATTTGAGTATCATTTTTACATGATACAGTTTTATTTTCTTTCCATAGTGGCAAATTTTTTCGGAGGAGCTGCTCTGGCAGCGGATTATCTGGGTGCTAAATTCCCCTTCTTCGAATCAATGAAAGGCACTTTTGAAAAGCGCGAAGTAAAGATAGGACTTGGCTTTACAGCTTTAATAGTGGGAATTTTTAAGCTCATTGTAAAGCCTGTAGGCTGGGCTGTCCCGGTAGCGGGTGATTTAATTCCGGCGCTAACCGGTATTATAGTAGGCCTGGTTCTGCTTTTAGATTTTTTTAAGCAGAAGGCAGGGCCTACAAAGACGAATATTGAAAAAGTGGAAAAAACCGTTATGACTTACAAAATGCCCCTGGGGATATTAAGTATAGTTGTGGCATTTTTGCACTTTCTCTTTCCCGGAGCTCTGCTTCTATAAATATAAATCTCTTATGAATATTTAAGACTGTTCTTTAGCCGCCTTTGCTGCTTTTATTACATCGTCTGCCACTTTGCCTGTAATTGGACTGTAGTGGCTAAACTCCATTTCAAAAGATGCGGTTCCTGATGTTATTGAACGCAGGTCTATCGAGTATCTGAGCAGTTCAGATTGTGGTACTTGAGCCTTTATTACCTGAATTCCTCCGCCTATTGGTTCCTGGCCTAATACTCTTCCTCTTCTTGAACTTAGGTCGGACAGAACATCACCGAGGTATTGGTCATCAACATAAACCGAAAGGTTCATAACCGGTTCAAGTAGAACAGGTTTTGCTTTTGCAACAGAGGCTTTAAGTGCTTCGCGGGCTGCCAGTTTAAATGCCAGTTCGGAAGAATCAACAGGATGCTCTTTACCATCTACAACCTTTGCCTCTACATCTACAATAGGATAGCCTGCAAGATAGCCGGCTTCCATTCCCTCCAGGATGCCCTTTTCCACACCCGGTATATACCCTCTGGAAATAGCCCCGCCGAATATGGCATTGACAAATTTAAATTTTTCACCTCTGGGAAGAGGTTTTATCTCAATAACAACCTTTGCATACTGCCCATGACCGCCGGTCTGTTTTTTATGAAGGTACTCCGCTCCCGCAGAGGCTGTTATGGTTTCTCTATAGGCCACTTTGGGAACACGTGTTTCTATGTCTATTTTCTGTTTCTCTTTTATTTTATCAAGGATAATTGATATATGCTGCTCTCCCATTCCAGAGATTACATTTTCCTTTGTTTCCGGATTAAAGTGAAGTTTAAAAGTGAGATCCTCTTCTGCTGCCCTAATTAGAAGCTGGTTGAGTTTATCCTCATCCTTCTTTGACTTTGCAGAAAGTGCAAGTGAATGTACAGGCTGCGGTACTTTAAGAGGAGGAAAAACTACCGGTTTTTCCGGAGCGCATAGGGAATCGTTGGTGTTTACAGATGAGAGTTTTGCAAAGCAGCCTATATCGCCTGCTGTAAGCTCCTCCATTTCTTCTATTTTTTTACCCTGCAGGGTATATATCTTTGAAACTTTTTCCTTTTTATCCGCTTTAACATTAAGAAGCTCGGAATCCGGCGTTGCTTTTCCTGATATTACTTTAACCAGTGATAATTTACCGGTAAACTGGTCTATTGTAGTTTTAAAAACAAAAGCGGAGAAAGGTTCGTTTATGTCATATTTAACAGATATATCCTGCCCGTCCGTCGTCTGTGCAGGTTCTTCACCGCTCGGTTCCGGTGCAATTTCGGATAGAATAGAAAGCATGGCATTAATTCCGGAACCAAGGTTAGCCGCACCGGCAAAAACAGGAACTACTTTATTCTGTTTTAAACCTTTCTTAAGCCCCTCTACAATTTCTTCTACAGACAGGGTCCCTTCGTCGAAGTACTTTTCTATTAAGGCATCATCTCCCTCTGCTGCTGTTTCTATTAATTTCTGCCTGTTCTCCTCTGCCTGCGCCTTGAATTCATCGGGAATTCCGTCCTGTTCCGTTTCTTTGCCCTCATTACCGTATGTGTATGCCTTTTCATGGATAAGATCTATAACTCCTTTATAGGAAGCGCCCGAACCCATGGGTATGGTAAGCGCAACATTGGCAGATTTGAATTTGTCTGTGACGTCATCCGCAGCTTTGGAAAAATCTGCATGTTCCTTATCCATTTTATTAACAAAGATAAATCTTGGCATGTTTCTGGAGTTAAGCCGTCGCCATATCTTAACGGTTTCTATTTGAACACCTACATCTGCTCCTATCAGGACCAGTGCAGATTCTGCTACCCGAAATGCGGAAGCAACTTCTCCGACAAAATCGGAGGATCCTGGTGTGTCCAGGATATTAAACTTCTTTTTATTCCAATTTATATGTCCTAATGCAGTATGAATTGATATTTTCTTTGCATTTTCTTCTTCTGTAAAATCGCTTACTGTCTGCCCTTTTTCCACAGATTCCGTTTTTGGTATTATTCCGCCGTTAAACAGTATAAATTCTGTCAGGGTTGTTTTACCGGTACCTCCATGACCGCAGATTGCAATGTTAATTATGTCGGAAGCAGTGCTACTCATTAATCTTCTCCTTATTTTTGGGCTTGGTTAAATATATCGGCATGCAATTCCTTTGTCAAGAATAGCATAGAGAGTATTTTATTTATTGACCACAGCATGTTTTGACCCTAATATATTAATTATGATAGTTAAAATATCGCCTTTCGATCGTCTTGTTGCAGAGCTTACCAATGATGAGAGAAAAGAGCTTTTAAAAAAAATACAGGCTTCCGTTAATATTTCCAGTACGCCTGTTTTTAGTTTTCAGAATGATCCAGACAAAAAAACAGATATAGATGAAGAATATGAAAAGCTTTCTTTATTCACCAGAATTGTACTATTGATAAAAACTCTTATTACAGGCAGGGATAAAAAGGAGCTTACAGCAGATATGCTGTTCCTGCAGCTTAAGAAAAAAATAGAAAGAAACTATCCGGGTATAGCTGATTTTAAACGGGAAATATTCTTATCGGGAATGCTGAATGAACTCAAAAGGCTTCTTGAGGCATCGGAATTTTTCCGGCCCTTTGTACTGAGAGCTCTTGGAAAACACAGGGAAGATTTCTTTGCCTTTTTAGCAGATGAAGAACTTAACGGGATACATTTAAAAATAGAGGAGGCAATAAATCCGCAATCTGCTCAGAGAGATATGAGTGCTTTTAATTCCGGAAGCATTAAAGAAGAAATCGAAAGAAGGTTTAAAAAAGTACTGGATTCTATCGAAGAAGACGACAAGAGAAGGGTGTATAAAAAAGCGATAATACTCCAGTCTATCTATAATTTCTGCCTTTTTAAACTTGAGGATATAATTAATAAGTTTAAGAAACCTACAGGTTCTGTAGCATATATTGCTCATTTCAACGAGGTAAAAGAGTATATTCCCGCGCTATTAGGGTATATATATACCTTTAATACTCCTCCGGATACAAAACTACTTCAGGTGCTTTTTTTCTTTTCTTATCAGGAAAGAATAAACGACGAATATCTCTTTGAAGAGGATTTAAAAACCGCACTTACCCGGTCGGAAGAGATGCTAAACAGTATTAGAGGATTTAACAGGGCAGTCCCTTTGCTTGAATTAACACGTTATTTATTGAGGGATTTAAATTACAAACCGGTTAGGATGAGCGGAGGAGAAGATTGGGTTTTACATTTTACAAACTTTTGGAAGAAAAGGCTCAATCACCGTTATAGGTTGTTTGATTTCACCGAAAAACGAAAAGAACTGCTGGATGTTATATCCGATTTTTTTAGGTCTGGCAAATTTGAATTGGCATCATACTTTACCGCTAACCGCATTATCAAGGAGGGAAAATTTTATTTTGCATATCCGGTTGCGGTGGGTTTCCTTGAAAGTTTTTATAAGCATTATTTTTTAAGGGAAATAAATTCACCTCTAAAAATACTCCTTTTAAATGGAGAATTTTATAAGGATGAAAACAGGAAAGAATTCACAAATGCATATAATTACTTTTTTAACCTGAAAATAAATCTTGACAGCCTTGAGAATAATCTATCGGAAACCGGTAAATATGGCAAAGAGCTTGTAAAGATAGATGCAGAAAATATTAAACCTGGATTAAAGGAAAAACAGATACAGATTATTGTTGAAAGGGCGGAAAACGACGCGGAAAGTATTGTCGAAGGAGCTATATTAAATTTGCGTAGCATAATTCGGGTTTTGGACGGCATCCTCTACGGTGAAGTGGGTGGTGAGTATGACACCCTTTCCAACTACGGAGAAATCGGCGGAAGGAAAAACAAGAGTTATATTAACTCTTTAAGAGCTGTTTCCAGACTCATGGACCGTTGTGTTGTGCTTCTTTCAAAGATTTATACATTTGAAAAATCAAAACCGGATTATATAATTGACTTGATTTAGATACTCTGATTAAATGCTTTTTCAATGTGGTTAGGCATATAAATTTAAAATATGAAAATGTGCTGTATGCGGAAATTCCTGTTTCTCATTTCGTTGGCAAAAGCTCATGCGCATGCAAAGTGAGGGCTCTTATATCCCTTAAATCAGCAGGTGATATGAACAGAAACAGGGATAGCTTTCTGAAAAAGCTGAATATAAAAAAAGAGAATGTCATTGCTCTGCGCCAGATACACTCAAAAAAAGTGTATTTCGCCCATGAAGTGCAAAGTAAATGTTCTGGGAGAATTGCCGGCGACGGTCTTATCAGCATGGAAAATGATAAGGTGCTTTCTGTAACTGTTGCGGACTGCCTTCCCATTTTGCTGTTCAACAGGAAGAACTGCTGTTATAGTCTTTTGCATTCGGGATGGCGAGGAACCGGTATTGTTACCGAAGCTGTATATAGGATGAAAAGGGAATGCGGGAGCCTGCCGGCCGATATTAGTGTTGTTATAGGTCCCGGTATCGGTGTATGCTGCTATGAGGTTTCCAGGGATGTCTGTGAGTATTTTAAAAATACCTTCGGTTCCGCCTCTGTGGTGCAGCGAAAGGGCAGCTGCTTTGTGGATTTAAGGGAGGCAAATATCAGCCTTTTAAAGAATATCGGGGTTGAAGATATTACAGTTGTAGATGACTGTACTTCATGCAATGTAAATCTCCAGTCGTACAGGCGTGACGGAAAGGAGAATTTCGGAACTATGATAGTACTGTTCGGAAAATTATAAGGATTGGTTAATTATGAAGGAAATAAAGAATTACTGGAAAGAACAGGTTAAAAGGGCGGTTATTTCCGCCGCAGAGACTCTGGGAATTAAAAATGTCACGATAGATACGGATTCCATTATTATTGAAAATCCGCCCAATCCGGAAATGGGCGACCTTGCTTTTCCGATGTATCAGTTTTCTAAAATATTAAGGAAAAGCCCTCAGGAAATAGCTTCTCTTTGCAGGGATAA
>QNBI01000140.1 GCA_003641675.1 Spirochaetota bacterium
CAGGCGATTATATTTTTTGTTTTTGTTGCAGGCTATATGAGACATTTATCTTCTTTCTCACCTTATCTCCTCAGGGATTTTTCGAACACGCTCATGCATTCTTGACATAGAATCGCATCACACTTATAATATTCTTGTGTGACATAAGATCATAAAATGAACATTTGTACCACAAAATTCCATTTATTTGCGACAAAAGTACGATCAATGATTATTTATCATGCAGATCTCAGAAATTATGCTCCTACTTTTATATAAGGAGGGATTTTCCGATGAGAAAGTTTCTGGTATTGTCCATCATGATTCTACTTGTTAGTTTTGTTGTGGCTGAATCTTTGACAGTTGGAATCATCGTTCAAAACGCCAGTTGTCTCTCGCAAGTTAGAGTTATGCAAGCCTTCGAGAAAATAGCAAAGGAAAAGGGCTGGACAGTTTACACGGGTGACGGTAAAGGATCCGCTGAGAAAGTGGCAAACCTCATGGAAACCTTTGTAAACAGGGGGGTAGATGCAATAGTAGTTGCCATGGCAGAACTACCAGCGTTGAAAGGAGCAATTAAAACTGCCAGCAAAGCGGGAGTACCAATTTATGCCATCGATTCAGGTTGGGTTCCAGGTATTGAATGCAACATCACCAGCAACAATTTCGTTATAGGAGCAGAAATGGGAGCATACCTTGCGGATAGACTTGGATACAAGGGGAACATAGTGGCGATAAGTTTCAGAGAACATCATGGAACGAGAAAGAGAAGGGAAACTCTTAATGCCATCCTTGAAGAATACCCAAATATCAAATTACTCGCCGATTACAACGTGAGGTACACCAGTTTTTATGAAGATGCCCAAAAAGCTATGGAAGATTTCATCATACGTTTCGGTGACAAAATTGACGCCGTTTGGTGTGCATGGGATGACTTGGCAAAGGCTGCTACAGAAGTGTTGAGAAGATACGGTTATACGAGAAAAGATATTTTCGTTGTTGGAGCGGATGGTCATCCACACGCCTACGCAGAAATTCGCAAACCTGACAGCCCTCTGGAAGCCACCGTTGCTCAAGAATTTGAATGGTTTGCTGCGAAAACCATTGAAATAATAGAGAAGATCCAGATCAAAGGGATACCCAAGGATAAGGTCATCGTAACAAAGAATATTTACGTTCCTGTCACACTTGTCACACCTGCTAATGTTCCTCCGGAAGGAGAATACCCATACAAGATGCCTTGGGAATGATTTGTAAATCAATCGGTGGGGAGATTCCCCACCGATTTCAGTTTCACAATTTACGATCTTCTGAGTGGGGGATATACAAATATGGAACCTATACTTAGAGTGATCAACCTTGAGAAGATTTACCCCGGCGTTGTGGCGCTCAAAAAAGTGAATATCGATTTTTATCCCGGAGAAATACATGCAATAGTTGGTGAAAACGGTGCCGGTAAATCTACATTGGTGGAGATAATTTCCGGTTCCATAAAACCAACTGGTGGGAAAATCATAATTGATGGAAAAGAATTCCATGGAGGCGTGCGAGAAGCCCTTCAACATGGTATAGCCATAGTGCATCAGGAAAGGGCTCTCGTTCCATCATTCAACCCTGTTCAAAATATATATCTCGGTTATGAAAAAGGTCGTATTTTCGTAGATGATAATCAGGCTTTACGGGAGCTGAAAAAGTTGATGGAGGATACAGGGATCCATGTGAATCTTCGAATACCAGTCAAAAAAATGGGAGAAGGTGAAAAACAGTTAGTAGAAATTCTCAGACTTTTAAGACTGAGACCGAAAATAATGATACTCGATGAACCAACCGCTTCTTTGAGCAAGGATGAAATAAAAGTACTCTTCTCTATACTTCGAAAAAGTAAGAAACAAGGTGTTTCTGTTGTGATAATCACACATCATTTGGAGGAGGTATTTGAAATAGCGGATAGAGTAACGGTTTTAAGAAATGGAAAGAAAGTAGCAACCAAATCTATAAATGATTTGGATGAAGATACATTGATAAATATGATGATAGAACAGGATATTGAAGCAAGGTATCCAAAGACGAACGTTCCTTCCTCTGAGGAGATACTCAAATTAGAGAAATTCAGAACCCCGGATGTGTATGTGGAAGAATTCGAGGTTCACAAAGGTGAAATCGTTGGATTGGCAGGGTTGGTTGGTTCTGGAAGAACAGAATTTCTTGAAGCACTTTATGGTATCAGGAGGAAACTCGATGGAAAAATGTATCTTTTTGGTAAAGAAATCTCAATAAGATCCCCATACGACGCTATAAAGAAAGGAATATTTCTCATCCCAGAGGATAGGAACAGAAAATCCTTATTTTTGAGATTCAACGTGAGATACAATATCACAATATCTTTTCTTCACAAATTTGCAAGATTTTTCGGATTGCTGAATTTCGGAAGCGAGAAAAGAGGCGCCATAAATGCATTAAAACTTGTTAGATTTGATATAAACCGTTTGGAGGATAAGGTGAAGAATCTCAGTGGAGGAAACAAACAGAAGGTTTCCTTAGGAAGATGGCTACTGGAAAAACCTGTTTTATATCTCATGGATGAACCAACGCAAGGTATAGATGTTGGTGCAAAATCCGAATTCTTTCAAGTAATGTGTAGTATTATGAACCAATTCGGTGTGGGTGTAATTTTAGTATCATCCGACCTTCCAGAGTTAATAGCGATGTCGGATAAGATATATGTTTTCAGAAACGGTATGGTGGTTGACAAATTGAATCGCGAAGAATTTTCCAGCAAAAGAATCCTCAACAGTATGTTAATGGGAAAAAACCAAGTGTTGAATGAGAGATGAATTCAAAGGAGAGATTAATATGATCAAGTCCCACAGGATAAAAGTATTCTGGTATGCCTTGGAAAAATACTATACATTTTTTGTGCTTTTGATACTGATTCTAATATTCTCCATAATATCTCCCATGTTTTTAACCATAAGAAATATCATAAACGTCTTGAGACAGATATCGATGTTAACAATGGTTGCAGCAGGTCTAACAATCTGCAGAGCAGCTGGTGAAATGGATCTTTCCGTGGGTGCCTTGGCTGGATTTACCGGGGTTGTTGTGGCAAAGTTGATAGTTGCTGGTGTAAACCCACTCATCTCGGTACTGTTAACTTTACTATTGGGGATAACGTTTGGGTTTCTTAATGGAATACTTGTAGCTATTTTAGGAGTCCCATCGTTGATAGCAACGCTTGGAACATTATCCATAGCCAGGGGGGCAGCTTTGACTACCACCAATGGTAAAGCCATATACAGCGATTTCCCATCGGGGTTCGCATTCATAGGGGAAGGATATCTTGGAATAATCCCATTTCCAGTGGTAATAATGACAATAGTGGTTGTGATCACATACTTGTTGTTGGAACGTTCAAAGCTGGGACGACATTTGTATGCTGTCGGTGAAAATATGATGGCAGCACGTCTTGCTGGTCTTCCAGTTACATTCTATAGAATACTGGCCATGGTGTTATCAAGCTTCATGGCTTCAATTGCTGGAATTGTACTTGTGGCACGGCTTGGATCTGGTCAACCAACAGCTGGCGGTGAATATTTAATGGAAGGATTGGGAGCTGTCTTCATTGGAATGACCACTTTCAAACCGGGACAAGCTAACACGATGGGCACGCTAACTGGAGCCCTTTTGATAGGGATAATCGCCAATGGACTTCTGCTCTTAGGCATATCCACATATATTCAGGAAATAATAAAAGGTGCAATTATGATAGCTGCAGTCATTGCAGCAGTTTATAAAGAAGAAATCAACATCTGAGGATTCGGGAGGTGCTTTTAAGATGGGAGAATATGTTTTAGGTATAGATGCCGGTACTGAAAGTATTCGAGCAGCTGTATTCGATGTCACTGGCAAGTGTATAGGATTTGGTATCAGTGAAAATAGAACCATTCATCGCTTTCCGGGATGGGCTGAACAAGATCCAAAAGAATGGGAAAAATCTCTTGTAGAAGCCATCAGAAAAGCTTTGGATGATAGTTCCGTTGATCCAAAGCTTATACGAGGAGTATGTGTAGATGGAACAAGTTGCACTGTGGTGTTCATCGACGAGAAAGGTGAACCAGTTAGACCAGCAATAATGTGGATGGATGTGAGAGCTTACAAGGAAGCTGATGAAATTTCCAGAACAGGCCATTCTGCATTGAAATATTCCGGTTTTTCAAATGTTTCTCCTGAGTGGTTCCCTTGTAAGGTATTGTGGGTAAAGAGGAATGAACCTGAGATTTACAAGAAAACCAAGACAATATTTGAACATACAGATTGGTTGATTTACAAGTTGACCGGTAACCTATCTTTGAATATCAACACAATAACTGTAAGATGGTTCTACGATGTTGAACATGGTGGTTTCCCAAGGGATTTTTATGAGCTTCTTGGTATAGATGATGTTCTTGAGAAAGTACCAAAACGGATTGTGAGACTCGGAGAAGTTGCAGGTAAATTAAACAAAACGATGGCTGAACTTACTGGGCTTCAGGAGGGTATCCCAGTTGCCGAAGGAGGGGCAGACGCTTACATAGCTGTGATAGGTGTAAATGCGTTAAAACCAGGAAAGATCGCGTTGATAACAGGCTCCTCCCATCTCCATATAGGTCTCACAGAAGGTGAAACACATGCTCCTGGTATATTTGGTAGTTATCCCGACGCTCTTTTACCAGGATATCATGTAATTGAAGGTGGGCAAATCTCAACAGGATCTGTGGTCAAATGGTTTAAGAACAATTTTGTACCCTCCGAAATAGAGAAGGAAGCTAAAAGTAGTGGAAAAAATATTTATCATGTACTTGATGAAGGAGCCAGCAAAATACCTCCAGGATCTGAAGGCCTTGTGGTGTTGGAACACTGGCAAGGAAATAGAACACCATGGGTTGACCCCACCTCTCGTGGTGTCATAAGGGGTTTGACACTGAAGCATACAATTTACCACATTTTTAGGGCGATATTAGAAGGTGTCGCATATGGTACTGCTGTTATCCTAAACAATTTTGAGGAAAATGGGATAACCATTCAAGAAATCGTAGCGTGTGGAGGAGCCACCCAGAGTGATCTCTGGATACAGATCCATGCCGATGTCGCAGGAAAACCTATCATCCTTCCCGAGGAATCACAGGCAGCTTGCTTAGGTTCTGCCATCCTTGCAGCTGTGGGAGCAGGCATATACGATTCCATAAATGAGGCAGCAGATAGCATGGTTAGGATCAAAAAGATAGTAGAGCCAGATCTTTCAAATCATGAAATATACAGATTCTTGATATCACAATATATAAAGACCTATGAGAATCTCAAGGATATTTCAAGAGAAATGATAGATTGGATGGACAGGAATTCTCAATAGACCATTTTTAACCATCTTTTAAAGGGGGAATCGAGATGAAACATCTCCAGACACCCGAATCGAAGCTCTTCTACATGATGCTCATAAGGGAATTTGAACTAAAAGTAGCTGAAATGTTTGCGTACGGTAAATTAGCGGGAACAATGTTTCACCTTTCGGTGGGACAAGAGGCAACTTCCGTGGGAACTATTGCAGCCATTGAGGAGGGAGATTACATAACGAGCCACCATAGGGGACATGGACACATGATAGCACTCGGAGCGGATATCAAAAAGATGATGGCAGAAATGTTTGGAAAGGTAACTGGATATTGCAAGGGAAAAGGAGGATCCATGCACATAGCTGATATAAATCTCGGTAATCTCGGTGCGAATGGAATCGTGGGTGCCGGTATACCGATAGCAACTGGAGCTGCTTTAGCGTTGAAATATAAAAAAAGTGATAGAGTCGTTCTATGTTTCTTTGGAGATGGAGCGGTAAATGAAGGTGTCTTCCATGAATCCCTTAATTTTGCAGCACTTCATGACCTTCCTGTAATTTTCATAATAGAAAATAACAAATATGCCCTTTCTACGCCCGTGGAGAAAGCTTCCTCAGTTTCAGAGCTTTACAAAAGAGCCTGCGCTTATGGTATACCGGGTGAA
>QNBI01000141.1 GCA_003641675.1 Spirochaetota bacterium
CCGCCGCGGACGCGCCACTGTAACCGGGGACAAAGGCTAAAAAACCACTGGTTTCTTCGGGAAGGTTTAGCCAAGGAGGATGATCCGGGAGTCAGGAAACCTTGGAGCGTTAGTGCAAGACTGTCGAACAGGCAGGACCTGTACGCGAAGTTTTTACAGGGAGGTCAATATGACTCATCAATTCAAATCAATAAAATGGTTTATTGTTTCTATTACGGTGGTTTTGTTTACCGTATTTTCACCTAGTGCTTTTTCTCAGGGAGAGTATGAAAAAAGCGGTTTTAAGACTCTAAACACCCAGGCAGACTTAAATAAAAAAGGTGCTATTAGAGTTACGGACGATTTAAATAATACGGTTAAGATATCGTCGAAACCTCAGAGAATAGTATCTGTTACACTAATGACAGACGAAATCTTGCTTTCACTTGTTGACAAATCCAGATTAATTGCCGTTACCACTCTTTCTGCAGACCCTGAAATATCTAATGTTGCCGCAGAAGTTATCGATATTCCTAATAAGCTAACTTTAAATGTGGAAACAATTATATCTTTAAATCCCGACCTTGTATTTCTTGCAAACTGGAGCGATGCGGGAAAGGTTAAACAGCTTAAAGAAGCCGGATTAAAGGTGCTGCAGTTTAAATCGCACACAAATGTATCCGAAATAGAAGCTATGATTTTAACAATAGCAAGAGCGGTAGGAGAAACAAAAAAAGGTGAAAATATAGTAGACTGGATGAACGGAAAGCTGGATGTCATTGAAGAGAAATTATCTTCCGAACCTCAAAAAGAGAAATTAACAGTAATGGATTACGGCACATGGGGGTCTTCGTTCGGAAAAGGTTCCTCCTGGGATGAAATTATAAAACTTGCCGGTTTAAAAAATGCAGTTGCAGATTTTAAATCGGATCAATGGGGAAATGTTCCGATTTCCAAGGAAAAACTGGTAGAACTAAATCCTGATATATTAATTCTACCAGGATGGGTCTGGGGAGATCCGACAGGAGCAGATAAGTTCTATAAAAATATCGTATCGGATCCCGCGCTTAAAAATTTAAAGGCGGTAAAAAATAACAGGGTTTTTAGAATACCGGAAGCTCATAAAAGTTCAACTTCACAATATATTGTCTACGCAGTGCAGGACCTTGCAAAACTTGCATACCCTGATATTTTTAAATAGTCTTTGAAAAAGCATGCTTTCAGCAATACAGTCATAGGATTAGCTATAGCTCTTGCAGTAGTGTTTATATCTGCAGTGGCAATCGGAGCTGTTAGAATATCGCCCGGTGCAATAATAAAAATACTTCTGCATTCGGCCGGTATTTTGGTCCGGAATATGCCGGCTGAGAAGTATACGGCTATCGTGATGTTTGTACGGATGCCGCGTGTTGTAGCTGCCATGCTTGTAGGTGCATCTCTTGCAACAGCCGGCGCTGCGACTCAAGGGTTATTCAGAAATCCTATGGCCAGTCCTGATATTCTGGGTATATCAGCAGGGGGAAGCCTGGGAGCAGTTATAGCAATACATACGGGGCTTATGCTTGTAAATGTGAATTTATTTCCTTTAGCTACCATAGCAGGTTCCCTTATCGCCTCTTTCAGTATATATGCGATTGCCAGTTATAGAGGTGTAACTTCGCTTCTATTTGTAGTTATTGCCGGTATGGCAATATCTTCTTTTCTAAACGGACTCATTTCTGCAGTCCTGTTGTTTTCCAAAGAATATGAAATTAGCCAGTTTATTTTCTGGACAATGGGAGGGCTCGACGGGAGAAGGTGGGACCAGATCCTTCTTATTCTGCCCTTCCTTCTCCCTGCGTTGGGTGGGCTTTTCTTTTTTTCCAGAGAGCTCAATATTTTAATGCTTGGGGAAGAAAATGCCCTGTCCACCGGCATAAATGTTGAACTTGTAAAAAAGAGCGTATTATCCCTTGCAGGCATTGTTACGGGATTGTCCGTAGCAATCAGCGGGACAATAGGGTTTGTAGGGCTGCTTATTCCGCATTTTTTTAGGCTTTTATTCGGCAGTGATTACAGGAAATTAATGCCCCTATCCGCCCTTGGCGGTGCTGTTTTTTTAGTTCTCTGTGACCTCCTTGGACGGAGTATAATTCCTCCTTTTGAAATTCGGGTGGGTATTATAACCTCTGTAATCGGTGCTCCGTATCTAATATTTCTTATTATAAGGTATCAGAGGCTTGGAATTGAAAACGCGGCAAATATATGACAGATAAAAAAATAAAGCATAAACTCTTGCTGAAAGACATAAGCTACTCTGTAGGCTCTAAAAAAATACTGCACTCTATTTCCATAGAGCAGGATGAAGGTGAATTAATCGGACTAATCGGGCCGAACGGTTCCGGGAAAACAACTCTTCTTAAGGTAATGTCTGGTATTATAAAACCCTCGTACGGCTCTGCTTATATAAATGGTGCAGAAGTGCGTGAAATGAAGGATAAAAAAAGGGCGCAGCTTATAGGTTATATGCCCCAGGACAATAACTATAACTTTCATCTAAATATACTGGATGTTGTTCTGTTCGGCAGATATCCTTATATAGGGCGAATGGAAAAGTACGGAAGAAATGATCTGTCTATAGCAGAGAGGATGCTTGAATACGTGGGGTTTAAAGATTACAAAAACAGGTACTTCGATACACTTTCGGGAGGTGAAAAGCAGCTTGTAGTTTTTGCAAAAGTGCTGGCCCAGGAAACTAAATATCTTTTCCTCGATGAACCAACTTCTAACCTTGACATTAAACATCAGTATAAACTGTTTTCTATGGCTTATGAACTGTCAAAGGAGGGCAAAATTGTAATTACTGCTGTTCATAATTTAAACGTAGCTTCACAGCATTGCGATAAGCTTATTTTGCTGAAAAGTGGAAGTATCGTGAAAGAGGGCAGCATTGGAGCTGTACTTACCCCAGAAATTATCAGTAGTGTGTATGATGTTAAGGCGGCTGTTAGTGTTAATGCTTCAACCGGCGCAAGGTTAGTGAGTGTAATGCCATCACCGGTTAAAAAACTTGGAATAACTATCCATATAATAGGAGGAGCAGGAAGCGGAGTAAATTTAACAAGAGAACTTTTAAGGCTGGGAGTAAATGTGACAGGCGGTATTACTCACAGCTACGATTCGGACTTTCTCCTGTGGAATTCCGCAGGTGTAAAATGCTTAAGCGTTGCACCTTTTTCCCAGATAGAGGATGAAGATATTAATAGGGCAAAGAATTTTGTACGAAAGGCGGATTTGACAGTATTGTGTCCATTTCCTATAGGTAAAGGAAACTTTAGAAATTTGCTTTTAGCTATGGAAGCAAAAAAACTAATTATATTGGAAGATTCTAAAGAGAATAAATCAAGAGTTTTCTTCTACAGAGATGCAGAAAGTATTTACAACAAGCTCTTATCCACTGCAGAAGTTATGAATCTTGAGAGCTTTTTAGAATCGATTAATCGGGGAATGGTTTAGGTAATAGAACCAGCTTCGCCGCGCTCAAGAGCTATTTTACCTGTTCTTATGGATTCAAGAATTTTGTAGTTTCTAAATAAGTTAAAGGCATTGTCTATATGCATGGAATTGCCTGTGATTTCAAGAATCCATGTGCCGTCGGTGGAGTCTATAATTCTAGCCTGAACGGCGGTGATAATTTGCAGTATTTCTCCACGCTGTATATCATTGACCTTTAGCTTTATTAAAGCATGCTCTCTTTCTACTGTGAGGTCATGTTTAATATCTCTCACCTTTAGAACATGGATTTGTTTCTGAAGCTGTTTCCTGACCTGTTCAAGAACATTATCATCTCCCTTTACTACTATTGTAAATCTGCTTTTACCGGCCACTTCGGTGTGTCCTACTGTTAAGGATTCAATATTAAACCCTCTGCGCGAAAAGAGGCCCGATATTCTTGTCATAACACCCGGTGTATCATCGCAAAGTATAGATATAGTATGTTTCATTGCTATTCTCCCTATTCAACATATTCCAGAAGAGATTTACCGACAACCATGGGATATGCGTTCGGTTTTTCTTCCAGAATGAAATCGATTACTGTAGGGCGATTGTTACTTAAGCCCTCCAGTACTGCAGGTTCTATGTCAGAATCCTTTGTTACCCGTATCCCCCTTGCTCCAAGGCTCTCTGCCAATTTGGCATAGTCGACAATCTTTTCAAGATCACAGGACTGGTATCTTTTGCCGTAAAGAACGTCCTGAAGCTGATGAATCATTCCAAGACAGTAGTCGTTCATGATAAGTATAAGTACAGGGATATTGTACTGAACAGCCGTTGTAATCTGCTGACAGGTCATTAAAAAAGAACCATCACCTGCAATATCAACAACAGACTTTTCCCCGACGGCAACCTTTGCTCCGATAGCGGCTGGAACGCTAAATCCCATTGTTCCCAACCCGCCGGATGTGAGAAATGTGCGGCCCATGTCAACGGGAAAATAATGCGCAGCGAACATCTGATGTTTCCCTACATCAGTAACAAGAACAGGATTTTTGGCTTTTTCTTTAAGTATTCTTAGTATATTCTGTATGGTTACACCTTCGGTTTTAAAGGGAAGAGGATGTTCGGCATCCACTTTCCGAAGAGAGTCTATCCATTTATCGTGCTTTAACTCAGGCAGCAATTTCATAATCTGAGCCAAAACCTTTTTCGCATCACCAACAATCGGAAGGAAAGCCGGAACATTTTTACTTATTTCGGCAGGGTCAATATCTATATGTATAATTTTAGCCTGTTTTGCAAATGTGTTTAGAGGTCCTGTTGATCTGTCGCCGAAACGAACTCCTGCCGCAATAATAACATCTGCTCTGTTAACGGCAGTATTTGCAGCAATCCTTCCATGGTAGCCAAGCATGCCGAAATATAAAGGATGATTGTTTGGAATTGATGATTTGCCCATTAATGTATGTACCACAGGGATAGATGCTTTTTCTGTTAGCTCAAGGATTACCTCCGAAGCATCGGCATTCACAATTCCTCCTCCTGCAATTATAAGGGGGTTTTTGGAATTTTTAATTAGCTGTACTGCCCGTTTTATCTGCCCGGGATGACCTGTTACTGTAGGTTTGTAGCCTTCCAACTGTATTTTCCTGCCTTCCCGAAGGTTAAAAAATTCCTGCTGGACATCTTTAGGAATATCTATTAGTACAGGTCCTTTCCTGCCCGTAGATGCGAGATGAAATGCTTCCTTTACAATAGTAGGGATGTCGCTGGCATTTTCAACAAGGTAGTTGTGTTTTGTAATCGGTATTGTAATACCTGTTGTATCTACTTCCTGAAATGCGTCATTTCCTATCATAGATCGTGACACCTGGCCTGTTATTGCAACAACGGGGGATGAATCCATATATGCAGTTGCAATACCTGTAACTAAGTTTGTTGCACCGGGACCACTTGTTGCCATGCATACCCCCACCTTGCCGCTGGCTCTTGCATACCCGTCTGCCATGTGGGCGGCTCCCTGTTCATGCCGGGCAAGGATATGCTTAATCGGTGAACGGGCAAGTTCATCGTATATGGGCAGTGTGGCTCCTCCTGGGTATCCGAAGATATATTCAACACCTTCGGATTCAAGGGCTTTGATAAGGGCTTTTGCTCCTGTGGTTTGTCCTTTTTTCATATGGTCTCCTTAAAAAACCTAATTAAAATTAAATTGAGCGGTTTAAAACCGCCTGCTTAAACAGTACAAAAAGTACAGGCATAAAAAAAGCCTGCTGTTAAAGGGTTTCTAAAACAGCAGGCTCCTGTTATTTTGCTCAATTTTTATTATGAGCTGCTGTCCGTGTCTAGTAGTAATGATAGTACGGGTAATACCTCAATACGCTTAAGAGTAAGCTTTGTTAACACCGACAGTTTTTTCATAACTCTAAAAGAACATCATATTTATATGTTTATGTCAATCCTTAAAAGACTGTGCCATAGCA
>QNBI01000142.1 GCA_003641675.1 Spirochaetota bacterium
TCCTAACGTCAACTACTGCTCATAATCAACCCGTTGATAAAGATAATTGGAGAAAATGGAAATAGATAACAAGACGATTCAGTGGATTTTGTTACGCTTCGCTACACAAAACCACTGAGCTTAGACGTTATATGTAATAAAAAGGATAAACAAGTGTTGGGAGAAAAAGATAAAAAATTGTGCCTGCAACATCTATTTTTTGGTCTAAGAGCAATGAATGTGTAAAAAAACCGAATGTTAGTTGTTATATAATAGAAAAATGAGAATATCAAAAGTTACAATAAAGAATTTTCGTGGAATAGAAAAACTTGAATATTTTGAATTAAAAAATCTACATCCTTAATAATTGGTGATGTAGAAGCCCGATTTATAAATAGAAAACAATTTACGCTTTAAGGGCTTATGGTTTAAATCGACCTTAAGAAATAGGTCGTCTCAAACCTTTATGTTATATCGAGATTAATCCAAAGCATTCTTAATATATATTAAAATATACTTTTTAGGTTCAAATATATTAATTTCTCCTTTTGGATAATCCTTGGTATTTCGAGTTATTATGGTTTTAATTTTATGTGAAAATGCACAATAATATTGTATGCTATCTTCAAAATCCCTATACGGACTAATCAACGCCATATCTATTATTTTTTTATTTAAATCAAGAATTTCTAAAAGACTCCGCAATAATCTCGTTTTTTCCAAAGACGATTCTCTATTCTCGAGTTTGGCTATTATGTAATAAATATTTGCTATTATTAGTGGAGAAGTGTATCCCTTGATTTTCTTTTGTTCAATTAGAGTAAATAACTTAGCTGCTTCTTTATAAAATTCTTTTCTTTTCAACAGTAAATCTAGTATTACATCACCATCAATAAAAACTTTATCCACCAAGGTATTTTTCCTCAAGATATTTAAATCTTGTATCTTCGATAGATTCTTCTTTTATTTTTACAGAACCAAGTAATTTTCTTACTGTTGGTGTTAATTCTAATTCCCAATTCTCATTTTCTCTTTCTGCAACATACTGAAGGTATTCTTGTACTAATTTAGATAGGCTTTTTTTCTTTTTTTTTGCATATCTTTTTGCTTTTTCAATTGTTGTTTCATCAATACTTAAAGTAAGTTTTTTACTCATCAATACACCTTTTACGTATTATATTACTTATTCTTATACGTAATGTCAATTGGAGTTTGTTCTTCAGGTATGGAAATAATAGATTTTTTAGTATTTTAATCCTTGTCCCGATATAATGCCGCCGGTGAACGGCATGTTCGCCGCCATTTTAAAACAATATAACAGTTAACAATTTATGATTATATTGTAGTCGTATAAATAAAAAAAGCAACAATAATTGGCAAATATACCTTTTTTACAATGTTAAGAATAGAGCAATGAACGACAGCGGCAGGAGAAGTATTATCTTTTTTAGCAGACATCTACAGTTATTACTACACCTTTCTTGAACAATTCTAATTTTGCTGATATTATTCCACCTTCTAAAAAACCGGCAGGCGTACTAAATATAAAATATAGGAGTGTGTTTATGTCGATGAGTAAAGTAAGAGAGATAATTGACAATTCGCAGTTTGCAGTTCTTGCAACTTCGGTAAACGGCCAGCCCAGAGTAAGGCCTATGAAGTTTGTTGTTACAGAGGATTTTAAGTTCTGGTGTTCTACCGTTAATGTAAGCGGCAAGATAAAGGAATTTAAACAGAACAACAGAGTAGAAATATGCTGGGTGGATAGTAAAAAGAACCAGGTACGTGTAGAAGGAGTCCTTGATATAAGCGGCGGTGCAGAGAAAAAGAGAAAACTTTTTGAACTGCACCCCGGAATGCGCGGGCTGTTTAAGGATGAGAACGACCCGAAGCTTGTCCATGTAGAAGTTGTTCCGACAAATGTACGATGGAAAGAGCCCGGTTTCTGCGAGTATCACAGCGTAGGGATTTAGGACATGAAAATTCCGTTACGGCAAGCGTAACTGTTGTTTCGGATTCCAGCAAATCGGACGTAAAATATTTACAAAACCCGGCTTCTGCAGCACACAGGGGCAGCCCAGGATGACACCCTGCAGTTGGCATTATTTTTGCTTCCTCTAAAAACAGGAAGGAGGAGTAAGAGAATGAAACTATTTACAAACAGTCCTGGCTTTGCACCGGTCGGTATAATAATCGCTGTTGCTCTGCTTGTTACAGTTTTTTACGGGTGCGCTTCTATCATGAGCGGAGGCGAACAAAACATTAGTTTCTCCACAAAACCTCAGGGAGCTAAAATCACCATCTATGATTCTCATAACATGCCGGTGTGGAGTTCTCAAACACCTACGAACGTGTCTCTAAAGAGAGGAAGCGGCTATTTTCAGGGAGCATCGTACAGAGTAGTTATCGATAAAAAGGGCTTTGCCAAAAAGCAATTCCAGATAACGAGCACTCTTAATGGAGGGTGGTACATTGTGGGCAACCTCTTTATTGGCGGCTGGATCGGCTGGCTCATAGTCGACCCCATAACAGGCGCTATGTGGAACCTGACCCCGGATAAAGTATCCATAGCACTCGAATCCGGAAAAGCATCGTTTCTGCTGCCCGGTGAAACACCTGCAAACACCATTATGGTAGTCTTAAGAGAGCAGATAGATAACGATCTGTTTAAAAGGCTTAAGCCGGAACGGCTAAATTAGAGCCCCTTATATTGAGCGGCGGCGGTGAAACTTTAAAATCACCTTAAAAGGACTTAACTTTTAGTTATTGCCCTGCCGCTCTCTTTATAAAAGTCTCATCCCTGGCTAGAACGGAACTTTCCGGAATAACTCTAAGTCCAGCTTTTACGATTCTCTCCGCTGTTCTGTAATCCTTTAACTTTATTTTCTCCACGGCCGCATTATGCATATACACTTCGTAATTTCTTAAGAGGCTTCTGTCTCTGCCGACAGCCTTAAGACCCTTTTCTATAATCTCTGCCGCCCGAAGATATACAGAATCCGAATCCAGACGACTAATAGCTTTAGCATCCGCAACTGAGCGCCCAAGCGATGTTTCCCTTGCCATAACCTGATATACATAGACTGTAAGATTCTTCCATTCCGGCCGGCTTATATAGTTTTCCTTTAAACTGTTATTAAGTACAGTTAAAGCAGCCGAAAAATCTTTTCTCTTAATCAATTCGATTACATAATTATGGTAGAGTTTTAAAATATTTTCGTTGAGTTTATCCCTAATAAGTTTATTAATATAAACGCTTTCTGCACGCTTTAGGAAATCTATTCCCCTTTTCATCTCCCCTCTAAGCCCATAGGCGGAGGCTGTATTATTTAGAGAAACGGCAAGCCTTTCGAGAGATTCGGCATTATTTAAGAGCGCATATGCATCCACAGCCGGGCCGACTGCATTAAAAAAATCCCTCCGCTCTGTTAGGAATGCATTTCGGTTATAGAGGATTAGTGCAAGCATCTCTTTTTCGTTTATTGTATTTCTGTCTCTGTAGTTCCCCGGCGGGACGTAGGAATAACCTGTTGTCCTCCCGAAGGCATCTGTAAAGTCCTTCTTTTCGCCGGGATCAAATCCGTAGGGGCTGGTAGTTTCTACATCGTACCCTTTGCCGCCTGCGTAAACCGTACAGAAAGCGTGATCCTTTGTCCTTACCCCTTTTACGGTAAAACCGATGCTCTTTGCAAGGATCATATAAGCAACCGCAGAGGAGACGCAGTTGTAAATTCCTGTATTAAACAAAACATCTATTTTTGTCTGCTTTTCCGAGTATGCCCTTAAGATATGCTTGTGGAGGTATTCAAGCACCTTTTCGGCTGTGTCAGGAGTGAGTGCTGTAGTGGGCACTGCAGGGTTGTCGACAGAAGTGAATACAGTAGCAGCTGCTGCCGGGGAGTTGCCGGCGAGGGAAGGCGCAGACACGGCAGGAGTGTCGACAGGGTTGCCGGTAGGGGACAGCGTAGTGTCAGCGGCAGCTGCAGATGCAGTGCCTTCACTCGCGGCGGCTCCCATAAATTCCCTAAAAGCAGCGACTTCTTTAAGAATTCTTGACTTTCCTATATATATGTTATTATATTTAGTACCTGAAAAGATTAAAGCTGCATCTATAAAAGTGTCTAAATCGTAGGGTTCATCCCGGCTAAGAAGAATATTCACTTCATTAAGCGGCTTTAACCTGGGCAGGGTTTCGACCTCCTCGCCGGAGGCCGCTGCAATACCTGCAAAAGCATAAAAGGCTATTAAGAGTCCTAGTAAATTTAAGTATTTATTAAACGGCATGATACGATTGTATCGTTATCAGTAAACCGCTTCAATACAGGATAAAACAACTTTAAGGAGAATGCTATGAAGGCAGATCGTGATCTAATTATTATAGGCGGCGGCCCTGCAGGGTTAAGCGCAGCACAGTACGGGGCACGAGGTAATTTATCCGTACTTGTTATAGAAGAGATGGCGACAGGCGGGCAGGCTCTGCTAATAGATGACCTTGAAAACTACCCCGGTTTCCCGGAGCCGATAAAGGGGTTTGATATTTCACAGAAGATGGAACAGCAGGCCGCAAATTTCGGTGCGGAGATAACTTACGCTTCTGTAAGCTCAGTAAAAAAAGAGGGCGATATTTTTATCGTAAAAACAGACCGCGAAGAGCTTAAGGCGCTCTCGGTAATAATTGCAACAGGGGCGCAGCATCGGAATTTAGAAATTCCGGGTGAAAAGGAATTTACAGGGCGGGGAGTATCGTACTGTGCTACATGCGACGGACCCTTTTTCAAAGACCAGAAGATGCTTGTAGTCGGCGGCGGGGATGCCGCATGCGACGAAGCCATGTACCTGTCCAACTTAACCGACAAAGTTATAATGATACACAGAAGGGACAGATTCAGGGCTCAGAAGGCGCTTGCAGAACGTGTTCTTAAAAATCCGCATATAGAAGTCCGCTTTAACCATGAAATTAAAGAGATTACGGGCTCGCAGAAGGTGGAAAAGGTAAGGCTCTATAAGAACAACGAAGATAAGGAATACGAAGAGGATATGGCTGCCGTTTTTGTCTTTATAGGATCCATCCCTCAAGTCTCTATGGTTTCCGGCGTTGAAGGTGTTAAATTTGATGAAAGCGGTTCGATAATAACAGACCAGAGGATGGAGACAGGCATTAAAGGCCTCTATGCCGCAGGCGATGTTCGTTCCACTCCTTTCCGCCAGGTTGTTGTTGCTGCCGGTGAAGGAGCTATTGCTGCACACTCGGCCAGCCAGTATATAGACGAACTCCGCGGACAGGCATACAAATAAACCGAAGTGGATAGCTATAAACTTACATACAATGGTAAATTTCGGCTTATAGTTGAGCCCAAGATGAACGGAAGACTCGATATGGCCGTTGATGAAGCCCTTTTGGAAGCTGTCGGAGCAGGTGAAAGCAACCCGGTAATAAGGCTATACGGGTTTTCGCCTGCTGCACTTTCCTTCGGAAGATTCCAGCGCATTCAAGAATCAATCCATAAAGATACTATACTGCGGGACGGCATAGATTATGTACGGAGGCCCACCGGAGGGCACGCCGTACTCCACGACGACGAACTTACCTATGCAGTTATCCTTGCGCGGACGCACCTTGAGCCCTTTAAGAAGAGGACGGTTTACCAGTTTATTGCAGAAATACTTCTTAAGGGACTTGTAAACCTCGGACTCAAAGCAAAAATCAACTCGACCAGGGTCGGAGACCTGCACAACCCCGATTGTTTCGGTACAAAAAGCGAATACGAAATATCATCCGTTTCCGGAGAAAAAATGATAGGAAGCGCTCAGTTTTCCACAAGACACGGGGTGCTGCAGCACGGCTCCATACCAATAGGGCCTTCGTATAAAAGAATAGGCAAATATCTGGAAATAGAGAAAAA
>QNBI01000143.1 GCA_003641675.1 Spirochaetota bacterium
CGGAACCTGAAACATAGATACACCAATGTCACCTCTAATACCTGAATAGCGGTTAAAGCGGTACTCTACTCCTCCTCTAATACCGAGCGACCAATCTAGACTTACCGTTACAAGCAACCCGGATGAAAAGCTAAAGGTATTAACAAAGAGAAGGAACAGACCGGCTAACAGCCATTTTTTTCCCTTCATGATATACCTCCCGAATTAGTTTAAATTACTCCAGGGCTTTCAGCTCCTTATCCGCGGCAGTTCCTATGTCAGAGGTAGGGTCAATTTTTAAAGCGGTTTTTAAATCCTTAACAGCATCTTCTTTCTTATTTAGTTCACGGTAGCAAATCCCTGAAAGAAAATATAAAAGCTGACTGCTGGAACTATCCGGATACTTTTCAAGGTAAAGATTAAAGAGCTTTAATGCATCCTTAAAGTTAAGGCTATCCATTAGAAGCTGTCCTTTAATTAAAATTAAATCACCAAAGTAGGGCATCGATTCATCTGCCTCCACTTTAGATAAATAACTTAGAGCTCTTGCATTCTTTCCAAACATCGCATAGGAATATCCGAGATGGTACCGGTACTCCTGTATAACATCCGGATCCTTTGAAGAATTTAAGCCCTCTTTTAAAACCGAAATAGCCTCTGCAAAGTCACCGTCTTTAATTAGGTCCTCTGCTTCGTTAAGATAACTATCCTCTTCACTTACCCATTCCATCCCACTGGAGAAATCCTCTACAGCCGCCCCTCTGACTCCCATTGCAGTGCCGGAGGCCTGCCGGCCAGTACCGCGAAAATATTTATAGAGATTCTTAAACGCAGCGACAAGGCCCGATGTAAAAACTCTCTTTTTCCTATTTAGAAGGTCTTCTAAGGAGTAAATTCCCGCTCTGGTTATGGTTAACGAAGAACCATTACCCGAAATTTCAGCAATCGAATCCCCTGATAATTTTACCAATGTTTCATAAGGAAACTTATCGCCGATTTGTACATTTACCCAGTTTCCATTTTGCTTAACCTGCATTTCACCTTCCAGATAATTTAAGGTCATTACACTTTTGGAAGTCTCTGCCTGGGAGGTAAAAATTACGAATGTACTTAAAACGGCAATCAACACAGAAAAATGCAGATTTCTCATATCTTCTTACAATTATATACCATTTTATTATATTTATCTACAAGAGAAAATAAACTTGCCTTTCTGCGTTAATTCTATACAATTATGCAAATTTTTCTCTTAAAAATCTACAGGCTTTCTCCGCTTCTCTATCCATATCTGTGTTAGGCATTATATCCTTAAAAACCCTTATATCCCTTCCCACTTCTCCCCCTTTCATAAGGAATGGCTCCATCACAACAGTATCATCATAACCTATCCTTCTAAGAGCACTTCCGATTTCATCCCACGGGATATGTCCATATCCCGGAGGTTTTCTGTTATTCTCACCGACATGAAAATGACCCAGGTTATTACCGGCGCGCTCGATTGCCCCTGCAAAAGAATCTTCCTCTATATTCATGTGAAAAGTATCCAGCATAACTTTACAGTTCGGGCTTCCCACTTCGTCTATGTAGTTTACAGCATCTTCGCATGTATTAATTAAAAACTGTTCGAACCTGTTTACAACTTCTACATTATAGTTAAGCCCTAAATCCTCCGCCTTCTTAACAGCCTCCCTCATGCTAAAAACGCTTCTATGCCAGGCTCTTTCCCTTTCATTAGCCTCTGTGCTAAAATCATTAAGCATTCCAGGCCACATACCATAAATTATTCCTCCCAACTTTCTTATTCCGCATTCGTGCATGGCATCTGCAATTCTGTTTAGAAAACCAATTCCTCTTTCCCGTGTGTTTTTGTCCTCGGAGGAAATATCAAATTCTTTTGTTAAACCTACAACAGCTGTAAGCTCTATTCCATTAGCGGAAGCAGTTTTACGCAGTTTTTCCCGCTGCTTACTGCCGAGCCGGGCAATAGTCCCCGCATTTACTTCAAGGATATCAAACCCTAATTTTTTAACACGTGCAATGTACGGCACAAAATCAACATCCCAATCATGAGTCCAGTACGCATAATAAATTCCAAACTGTATAACAGGCCTCCTTAATACATTAATCTGATACTTGCATTTTCCCCATCTTTTCCAAAACCGCCTGGGCAATAATCTCGACAAGCCTCTTTTCCGTATCCCCGGCAGAACTAACTGCAGAGGCCAGCTCGAAAAGCTGCGATTCGGAGAGTTCCCTTTTGTTCCCCAGGAGCTCTGTATAGAGAGTAATTTTTGCTGATGCTTCCAGCACCTCAATCCGGTCAAAAGCCTTAAGCAGGCTCTCTCCTACAGTCAATACTCCGTGATTGGACATTAATATGGTATTTCCCCTGAAAGCCGCATCCGCCACAAGCTCTGCAAGTTCCTTACTGCCCTGCAGGGCATAGGGGGTATATACAGGTTTACCGATAATTGCCGCAGATTCCGCAATAAGCGCAGTATCTATTGTTTTCTCGGAAGCTGTAAAACTGCTTGCAGTAACAGGATGAGCATGCACAACTGCTTTAATATCCGGCCTTTTCCTATAAACAGCTATATGCATTCCTGTTTCTATGCTCGGCTTAAGCTCCGGAGTAAGGTTTTTACCTGTAAGACTAACCAGACCAATCTGCTCCGGTTTAATTCTTCCCTTATCCAGACCGGAGGGAGTTATACAGATTGTATCCGTATTTAACCTATAACTTATATTTCCCCCGGAACAGGTAGTTAAATTTTTCTCGTACAGACGGCGCATAAAATACGCAACCTCTTCCCGTTCATGCAGAAAATCCATATCTACTCCTTTGTCCTGTAATTAGAAACAATAATTCTAAATAGTTCTTTAAGTCTGGGGCTATGGGCATTTGCAATTTTACCGTCTGCAAGAATATCCGATCTGTTAATTTTAAACCATCTGTACAAACGAAGGGCGGCTTCTGTCTCGATGTCCCCCGCTTCTGTTTCTAAGGCAACCGCCTGGCAGATATGAACAATTTTTCTCATTTCGCTGCGGCTTAAGAATTTTCTCGATGTTCCCAAAACAATAATAAAGTTATCATCCGCTTCCTCAACTGCAACAGCCGTTTTATTTGTTTCTGCCGCTTTGCCGGATTTATCCTTCCTAATCTCTCTGTTTATTTCCTCTAACTTACCCAGTTCTGCGTTTACTTTGTTTATCTGCATATTATGAAGCAGAACTTTTGCCTGGCTAACAAGGAATTCCAGACCTTCTACATCTATTTCTTTACTGAGTTTGTTAAGTTCTTTGAGAAGCTTCTCTTTAGAATCTTTGGAATCCGCCATAACCTTTTACAGTCATTCTACTAATCTACTATAAGGTTATCAAGTTCATTCGTATCATCCGGCTTAATCGGGAAATTCTTCTCTATTAGTTCACCGCATCTCTTAACAGCTTCACATATACCTTCTGTCTGTTTATGAGCTTTAATGCTTTCTACAACAATATCTACAATTTCCTGCCATACCCCCGGGTTAACCTTTGAATTAATTCCCTCATCTGCCAGCACGTATGCAAGCTTTTCAAAAACAGAGATATATATAAGTATTCCCGTTCTGTCTCTTGTGTTCGTAAGGCCCTTGCTGTAAAAAGCCTTTAATGCAGCCTCCCCTACTTCCTCTTTCATCTCATCCTTTGTAATTAAAAGCCGTTTTAAAAAGAGGATATTTTTTATAAGTTCATAAAAAACAACAAAAGCCACTGCAAAAACAGCAGGGAAAAGCCACATGTCGAGTGCAGTTATACCGCCCCACGATTTCTGTACCGTAACTATCAGCGTCGCTATTACAGCCGTTAGAAGACTTAAGATAAGGCTGCCTGTCATTTCCGCCATAGGATAATGATAGCTTGCAGTAACAACCATCGGTACTATTTCACCGGAAGTTGTTTTTTCCGCTTTGGCTACACAGTTTCTTATTTTATTTTTTTCATCCTCGGACAGGAATTTATTAGTTAAATCTCTCATATATTAATCCTTTTTTTATCTACCAGCCGCCGGAAGCTCCGCCCCCGCCGAAACCTCCGCCGCCGCCGGAAAAACCACCGAAGTCTCCACCGGAAAAGCCGTCTCCGGTTCCGCCGAAACCACCACCGAAAAATCCGCCCCCTCCTCTATGTGAAGAAAAGAAAAGCCCAGGAAGCAGAAGCCCGCCGAAAAACCCGAAAGGCGCCATGGCAAGGAGAAAAATCCAGCCAAAGGGAAAAACAAACAGAGCAATTAAAGGAAAAAGAAGCGCTCCCAAAACAGCACCCCATATCCTCCGCTTGGGGCTTATAAGCGCAATAATCATAAACAGAATAAAGAACGGAAAAAATCTGGAACCGGAGGATTCTTTTTCCAAACTCTTTGTTTTTGCCGTTGCCTTGTATTCCCCCTTTACAGCCTGTACTATTGCATCTACTCCCCTGGTAAAACCTGCATCGAAATCCCCAGCCTTAAAAGCCGGTAGAATTTCATAATCTATAATCCTGCCTGCAAGAAGGTCTGTCAAAACCCCTTCCAACCCGTATCCAACCTCTATGCGTACCTTCCGGTCGTCACGCGCAACAAGAAGAAGCACACCGTTATCAACACCCTTCTGTCCCATCTTCCACTGCTCTGCTACCTTAATAGAGTACTCCTCAAGATTTTCTCCTTTAAGAGAAGGTATCGTTAAAATAACGATCTGAGTCGAATCGGTGTCCTCTATCGACTTAAGCTTAGCTTCCAGCTGAGTCCTGACAGCAGGAGAAATCATATCAGCATAGTCATTTACCCTTCCCTGCAGTTTCGGCACATCCAGCGCATATATAAAAGAAAGTGTAAGCATTAAGAAAAGTAATATAAAAACAGAGGTTCTGCGGATATTATTTAGAACATTTCTGAAAACCCTAAATATTACATTCATAGTATGTGCCTAAAATTTCACTTTCGGGGCGGTTTTTGCAGATTCATCTGCCTTGAAATACTCTTTTCTCTGGAGATGAAGCATAAGGCTATTTGTAATAGAATTAGGGAATTTGCGTATGGAAAAGTTAAACCTTTCAACAGCGGCATTGTAGCGCTGGCGTGCCACGCTTATCCTGTTTTCTGTTCCCTCTAACTGGTGCTGTAAATCCCTGAAATTCTGATTAGCCTTTAAATCGGGGTATTTTTCCACTACAACCATGAGTCTGGACAAAGCAGAGGAAAGAGAACCCTGAACCTCCTGAAATTTCTTCATAGCAGCTGGGTCTTTGAGCATATCGGGAGAAATTTGGAAAGACGTTGCCTTTGCCCTTGCTTCCACAACTGCCTGCAATGTTTCCTTCTCATGAGCGGCATATCCTTTTACAACCTCAACCAGGTTAGGAATTAAATCCGCCCGTCTCTGAAGCTGAGACTCAAGGTCTCCCCATGCCTTATTCACAGCTTCTTCATTCTGCTGCATACTGTTGTACCCGCACCCGGAGAATGCCAATACAACTGCTATCACAATAAGAATTTTATAGATATTCTTCTTCATATTACCTCCGACCTTTTTAAAAGCTTTTTACAGGCTCACCTATATAAGGCTCCACAATAAATATTACCGTATCGTATCTAAATGTAAAAAATAAACGGTATGCTATCAAGGATATTTTTAAAAAAGAACATAAAATTACGCCTGCATTTCCGATTATTTCTATAAACCAATATAATTACGCAGATGCTTAAAATATAGCTAAATATATTAGGAAAATATCATATTTTACAATTATAATTGACAATATACTAAATTTATACTAAAATTGAAACAAATGAAAATCGACAAAACAGATATTAAAATTATAAAGGAGCTCAAAGAAGGGA
>QNBI01000144.1 GCA_003641675.1 Spirochaetota bacterium
ACTGTTAATCCTCTATAGAGCTGCCTGCCTTCTGGTATCATTATAATACCATTCTTTACACGCTTTATTTGATTCTCAAAAGTAATATCTTCTCCGTCATAGATAATAGTTCCTTTATAAGGAATTATATCTCCAACAACAGTTCTTAAAAAAGTAGTTTTGCCTACTCCATTGGAACCAATTAGGGCTGTTATGGAGCCTTTTTCAATTTCTACATTGAAATCCCATAGTATCTGTACATCGCCGTAACCCGAATTTAGATTTTTTACTTTAAGCATTTCCCCAACTCATTTTGGCATATCTTGAACCAAGATATGCAGATATTACTTTTTCATTCTTGCTGATATTCTCAGGCTTATCCTCTGCTATTTTTTCTCCGTGATGCAGAACCATAATTCTGTGTGAAATGCTCATAATTGCCTTCATAACATGTTCAATCAGCAGAATTGTCTTTCCCTCGTTATTTAATTCTTCGATAAGCCCCATTATCATTTCAAGATCGGAGGTGCTTGAACCTGCCATAACTTCATCTAAAAGCATCATTTCAGGATCCATCGCTAAAGCTCTTGCAAGCTCGAGCCTTTTCCTTTCGGAAACATTAAGATTTTCTACAGGGACATTCTCCTTTTTTATAAGGTTGAGCCTGGATAGAATATGCCTCGTTTTATCCTGAGCTTCTCTAACATTTGTGATCTTGTCTTTGCCGAACAGAGCACCGATAGAAACATTTTCTAAAAGCGTCATTCCCGGAAAGGGCTTTACAACCTGAAATGTCCTTGATATTCCTAATTCGGCTATTTTATGTGTCTGCATATTGGTAATATTTCTATCTTTATAATAGATCTCACCGCTTGTAACATGGAGAGTGCCGTTTATCATGGAAAGAAGTGTCGTTTTACCAGCTCCGTTAGGCCCTATAATACCGAATATCTCGTTCTTTTTAACCTTAAAATCTACATTCCAGACAGCACGTAAAGCGCCGAAGGTTTTTGTAACTTTTTTGCCGTAAAGAATAATGTTATTATCTTTATTAGATATCATAGTGCATTATCCCTGCTCTTTTTGATGCTTTCTAATACGCCCTTTAAACCTTTTCCGGTATTTGTCAGGCTCATTATCCCGTTGGGAATAATGAGCACCGTAATAATTATTAGTGTGCCGAGAATTCCCAAATGCAGGTTTAGAAATTTAGACCACACCAGTTCCGATAAACTCTCCAGTATAAAAGCGCCTATAACAGGGCCTAAAACAGTACCCGCGCCTCCTAAAAGTATAATTACAAACATCCGGACAACCCACATTACATCAAAGACTGTCGGAGGATCTATATAGCTGAACCAATATGCATATACTGCACCTGTTAAACCAGTAAAAAGTCCGCTTAGAGTCCATGCTATTATTTTATAAACGGTAGTGTTAATCCCCATTACGCCGGCGGCTTCTTCATTTGCCCTTATGGCTTTTAGGGCATATCCGAGCCTGCTTCTGGACAGCCACCATGTAAACAATACAATAATAATAAGCAGAATAAACATAAAAAAATAGAAGAAAGAATTAATAAAAACCGGGCTTCCATGGAGTGAAGGGATTGTTATACCCTGTCCTCCGCCTGTGAGATCGGTAAGATTATCAATTATATACTTTATTGCTTCAGCAGCGCCTAAAGTACCAAGGGCAAAGTAATGCCCTTTAAGCCGTAACAAAAGTATGCCTAAAAGTAATGCAAGGAGAATAGATATCAATCCTGCAAATATAAAGGAAGACAGAAATGAGAATGACAGTTTGTTCATTAAAACAGCAACGGTATATGCCCCTACACCGAAAAAAACCATATTACCGAAAGCTGCATATCCAGTAAAACCGGAAATAATATTTAAAGCAGATGCAAGAATTGCAAACAAAAATATGTTGGTTATGAACCGAACCCAGAAACCTGTTAATATAAAAGGAAAGATAATGAATAGCGCTAATAAAATTATTAGAGTTATCAGTTTTCTATTCATTGTATGTCCTCTTTCCCAGCAGACCCTGAGGCATGAATACAAGAACTAATACCAGTACAACAAATCCCAGCAGATTCTGAAAAGATGAAGGAATAATAATAGTTCCGATTGTTTCAACAAGAGCAAGTACCAGCCCTCCTGCAAGAGCTCCGAAAGTACTTGCAAGGCCCCCAAGTACAGAGATAACAAAAGCTTTTCCGACTAAAGATCCCCCTATAAAGGGGTTTATGCTCATAATAGGGATAATTAATGCACCGGATACACCCGCAAGGGCGGCGCTGACTCCCATAGTTATGGAATAGATATTTCTTACATTCACACCGACTACTTTGGCGCCTTCATAGTTCTGAGCCGTAGCGCTTATTGCAAGCCCTACTTTTGTTCTCTTCATAAATACGTAAAAAAGTAATGTTAAAATCACTGCTACAATAAAAATACCAAAGCGTACCAAAGGTATTACTGCTCCGCCTAATGATAATGATACACTGGAATACGGAAGATTAATACTTCTAAAGTCTGCCTTCCATAGGAGCAGGCAAACATTTGCAATTAAGATCTGCAGTCCGAATGTAAAAGTAAGGGTAATAAATATGCTTCCTCTAACTACTAAATTAAGCAGGAATCTCTGAATTGAATAGCCAATTATAAAGAGAATAAACATTACAATGGGAATAGATAAAAAGGGATCGATTCCATAGGATATATAAAAAGTATAGGAAAGATATGCACCGATCATGATAAATGAGCCGTGGGCAAGGTTTATAATATTCATTACACCCCATACCAGAGAAAATCCTATTCCGATAGTTCCGTATACAGCACCGAAGAGAATACCATTTACAATTGCCTGGAGTAACATGACTAGCCCCAACTTTGAATTTTTTTAGTATTTAATATGGTATTTTTAAGAAAGTCAATAGCAAGATATTCTTATTTTCTTTGCAGGCTTTCTGTTTCTCAAATAGTGAAATCATAAAGAGCTGTAAAGCTAACGTACGGAAAGTTAATTGTAATAACTGCATTTTTAAACTAAACTTCACATAGGACAGGTTAAAAGAAAAATGGTAACTACAATTGTTTACGGGAAATATGTTATTATCGATGCCGATACCGTTATTCCTTCAGGAGCGCTGTATATCGAGAATGATAAGGTAATAGACTACGGGAGCCATAAGGATATTACCAGCAGATATAAAGCCGACCGTACATTAGGTTCCGCAGAAATGCTGGTAATGCCGGGTTTAGTTAACGCTCACAGCCATGGAAAAGGACTTACGGACTTTCAGCGCGGCCAGACCGACGATACTCTTGAGACATGGAAATGGCGTAATTATCCTCCTATAGATCCGTACCTCGATACCAAATGGGCTTGTGTTAATCTTTTAGAAAGCGGGGTAACCACAACTATGCATAATCACGGCTTGATATATCCGGAATCGTACGAAAAGGAATTTGTTTCTGTTCTCAATGCCTATAAAGAGGGCGGGGTTCGTGTAGCCTTAGCTCCGACTTTGAACACGGAGAATGTTTTTACCTACGGCGATGATATTGATTTTATTAATTCATTGCCTTCGGAGCTTAAAACTACCTGTCATACTATTATGAAACGTATGGATCTTTTTGGGGAAAAGGAATACTTCGATTCAGTGGAGGCGCTACATAAAAGCTACACGAGTTCGTATGTACGGATAATGCATGGTCCTCTTTCACCTCAATGGGTCCGTACGGAAGCACTGCAGGAAATACGGAAACAGGCTGATGAATTGGGAATCCGCATACACACGCATGTACAGCAGACTCCGCTTCAGAAACTCTACGGTTTTAAGCGATACGGAAAGTCGCTTATAGCTTATTTAGCAGATCTTGATTTTTTAGGAAACGATGTTACCTGCGGACACAGTGTGTGGATTTCCGATGAAGATATAGATATCCTTGCACAGACAGGTGCATCTGTCACGCACCATCCAAGCTGTAACCTTAGAGTACGCAATGGAATTAGCCCTGTTTATGAACTGCTGAACCGGGGTGTTACGGTAGCTATCGGAATGGATGATAAAGAAATGGGAGATGACAAGGATTATTTGGCGGAAATGCGTATTGCGTTAAGGCTCCACCAGGTTTCCGGTCAAGAGCTGGATTCTCCCCGTCTCATGCCGAAGGATGTCTTCCGGATGGGTACAGCCTATGGGGCAGAAGTACTCGGCATGGATAGCTGGATTGGCACTTTGGAGCGCGGCAAGCAGGCAGATATACTCCTTCTTGATATGGAAATGCTTACTGAACCGTATATAATGGAGGACCATGACCCTGTTGATATTCTTCTGTACAGAGGGAAAGCGAAGCATATACACACAGTAATTGTGGGCGGAAAAATACTGTTAAGAGAGGGTAAGCTAACTCGGATTAACCGGAAGGAAGTTATTGCCAAACTTAGAGAATCTCTTCCCTCGGATTACCATGAACGTTTTCGAAAGCTGAATAAAGACTTTGTCCGGTTGCGGGCTTTTATTAAAAAGCATTACAAAGCATGGTATAATGAAATCGATCTCTGGGATAAGAATCCGTATTATTTTATGAATAATAGGAATTAGAGCCTTAGCAGCAGATTTTTTTAAACCTGTTAACTAAGAGGCGGTTATAAGAGTTTTAGAATCGGTTTATTATTGAATTTTGTTCATGTACTGTATATATTTTAATTTTAAAAAGAAAGGATACAGATTATGGATTATTTTTATAACTTAAGCAAAAATCAGAAGGGAAACGGAGAAGAAGGAGAAAAAAAACAGGATAACTTTATACTGCAGCATATCTTAAAAACACGTACAATTCTTCTCTCCGGTGAGATAAATAAGAATCTTGCAGAAAAAATTGTACAGCAGCTCCTGCTTCTGGAGGATGAGGGTGATGACCCTATTAAGGTATTTATAGACTCCCCCGGAGGGGATGCAGATGCAGGTTTTGCAATATTCGATATGATACGCTTTGTTAAACCGAGGGTAATACTTATAGGAATGGGCCTTGTGGCAAGTGCTGCGGCTATTATCCTTTTAGCTTCGCCAAAAGAAGACCGGCTTGGGCTCCCAAATTCGCACTACCTTATTCATCAGCCTTTAAGCGGAATTAGAGGAGTTGCAACGGAGATTGAGATTCACGCAAATGAACTTGAAAAACTCAGGAAAAAAATTAACAGGCTCATCGCAGAGGAGACCGGCCAGCCTGTTGCAAAGGTGGAAAAAGATACAGACCGCGATTTCTGGATGAATGCAGAAGAGGCAACCAGCTACGGCTTAATATCAAAGATAATCGAGAGCAGGAACGAGATATAGTGGATAAAGAGAAGCTTCGCGATGCCATTCCTAATACAATGGCGGAACTAGATTTACCCGATTCCATCCCTGTTGTAAAAGGAAAAGTAAGGGATATTTTTGACCTGGGTAATTATCTTCTTATTGTTACCACAGATAGAATATCTGCCTTTGACAGAGTGTTAAGCACAATACCTTATAAGGGAGAAGTGCTTAATAGAATCTCGCTTTTCTGGTTTAAAAATACTAAGGATATTATTAAAAACCATATTAAGGAAGAGGTAACTCCACGGGCTGTTCTTGTGAAGAAATGCAAGGTTATACCGATAGAAGTGGTTGTCCGCGGATATTTAACAGGTTCTGCGTGGAGGGACTATAAGGCAGGCAGGGATGTCTCCGGAATACAATTGGACCGGGGAATGGCGTTTAATGAGAAGTTTCGTGAACCTATAGTTACTCCTTCTACAAAATCGGAACGGGGGGTACACGATGAACCCGTATCCGAACAGACGCTTGTAGAGAGGGGGATTGTATCG
>QNBI01000145.1 GCA_003641675.1 Spirochaetota bacterium
TTTCATTAATATTACAGTATCCTCATGTAAAATTAAAGTAATTTTTTTAACAGAGGGCTTTTTAAGAGTGCTTGAAAAAAAGCATATAAGATTTTAAAGTAAAATTAATGGAGCATTGTAAAACTTTTAATTTATTTAACAGATGCCCCGGGCTTCTTGATAAAATTGATATCAAATTGTCATAGGCTTTAATATTTTCAACTTTCATATAATCCAACATCCTTTCTAATATAAGTTTCTATTATCTCTTCGAGTTTTTTTCTTTTTTTAGCGTATTGGGATGTGAGTACTATTTCGGGATAGCCGCCCTTAAGAATTCCCCAAATATGTTTAAAAAAACCTCTTGATATATAATGTCACATTATCGCACACTTTAAAAAGAACAGGGGTATATTTTAAGACTTCTCTGTAAATTTGATTTATGGCTTCGGGGAGGAATTCATGTGCAATACTGTTTCTTAGCTCCCTTATCAGAAAAAAATCATCAGCCTTATCTATTAAGCCCCATTTTTCCGCTCTGTTTATTCTGTCTCTTACCGTTCCCGGAGACTCCATTTCCAAATATTCTATAAGCCGGAATATCTTTTGGGTCAATATATCCGAAAGTCTTGCAAATCTGCTCGTTAATGCTTCAAATTTATCTAACTCATCGTTTAAGTAGGTATCCTTTATAGAGATGATGCTGCAGGTTTTATATGAATATTCAAGAATATCCTTTGCCCTATTCATTATATCAAGTTCGTTTTTAATCAGCTCAATGTTTTTTTTCATAGAGGCATAGCCTTTTCTGTTATCATACTTATAAAGGGATCCTTATTTTCGGCTGAAATTTTGGTCCCGGTTAATATAATATCAATTTTTCTATCCCCGAGTTTCTCTTTTAGCTTTACGGCTAGTTTTAATTTATCGGATAGTGTATTGCGTTCGGTGAAGATTAACAAATCGATGTCACCTCCCTTTGTTCTGTCGTCGGTACGGGAGCCGAATAAGAACACCCTGGAATCCGGATCGAAATTATTAATAATTCTTTTTATTATGTCTCTTTCGGAATTCTTTAATCTCATCGCTAATAATTTAGTATTGTAATCGTTCTTTGTAAAGATGATAAAAAAATATCGGAACTATTGACAAATTTACTAATCCGGTGTATTTTACTTGCAATATGGATACTCAAGAAGTTGTTACAATATTAAATATTCTCTGGTGGTGGTTCGGGAGATAACCGGAGCCACGTAACTTAAAGGCAAGCCGTAGGTTCCGGTATTTTATTCCGGAGTCTTACGGCTTGTTTTTTATAACAAGCCGCAAGATTTGTATTTTACAATCCTGCGGCTTTTTTTGTGTCCGTTTTATCTAAAGGAGGATAGAATGACAGAGGTAAAGATTATTTCAGGAGAGAGATTTACACCTTACTCTCTCGCAAAAAAGTTGCGTGCAAAAGTGCTGCTGGAATCGGCATCGCTTAAGATGGGCAGGTCGCGGTACTCCATACTTCTTATTAAGAAGGCGTTTTCTGTTTATAAAGATGGGGAACAGATTTTCATGGAAAAGGACGGGAGGCGCTTCTTATTAAAAAATGGCGATAAGAATTTTCTCGATATTGTAAATTACTTTGCAGATGAGCATGAACCCGATCATTACGATTTCCCCTTTCCTGCCGGAGGCATCGGATATTTGTCCTATGAGTATGCAGATAGATTCGATTCCGTCCGGTTTAGGGAAAAAGCCGACTCTATTAAAATACCGGAAGCATATTTTATTTTCGGACACATATTCTTAATATTCGATCACTATACGGACAGGATTATAATTCTGGGTATTAACTATAAAGAGCATAAGATTAGCCTTGATTCGGCTTTTAAAGAAATAGAAGCCAGTATAGATGATCTTAATTTTAACTTTATGAGCGCTAAAGAAAAAGACTATCCTGTAGAGAAAAATACAGCCTTGGAAGAAAAGAGTAATTTTATCGGGAATGTAGAAAAGATAAAAAATGAAATAGTAAACGGAAACCTCCTGCAGGGTGTACTTTCCAGACGCATATATTTAAAAACAGAAATATCCGCACTTAGTGCATATAAAAATCTCCGGTCGTTTAATCCTTCACCCTATATGTTTTATCTTGATTTTGACAGCTTCCAGCTCTTTGGAGCTTCTCCTGAAGTGCATGTAAAGGTAAAAGACGGAAAGGTAATCATGCGCCCCATCGCAGGTACAAGGAAACGGGGTAAGAATAAAGCGGAAGACTCTGCGCTGGAAACGGAGCTGCTTAATGATGAAAAAGAAAAGGCGGAACATCTTATGCTTGTGGATCTGTGCCGGAATGACTTAGGGCGAATCTGCAAACCGGGCAGCGTGCATGTTATGGAGAGTATGGCTGTGGAGAGATATTCACATGTAATGCATATTGTGTCGCAGGTAGAAGGAGAATTATCGGACAACAAAACCGGCGCAGATGCCGTTCGTGCGACATTTCCGGCAGGTACTGTCTCCGGCGCTCCTAAAATAAGGGCTATGGAAATTATCGATTCGCTGGAACATAAGAAAAGGGGTTTTTATGCAGGTATAGTAGCCTATTTTGAACCGGGCGGAACTATGGATTCCTGTATAACGATAAGGAGCGGATTAAAAAGAGGGGATTCCCTTTTTCTGCAGGCCGGTGCCGGTATTGTTTATGATTCTATCCCGGAAAAAGAGTATGAAGAAACGAATTCAAAACTTGCGGCTTTGGGAAAGGCTGTAGGAGTGGAGGTTTAAAGATGTATTTAATAATAGATAATTACGATTCATTTACCTATAACCTGTATCAGTATTTATCCGAGCTTACTGAAAAAGAGATATTTGTTGTAAGGAACGATAAAATAAGCACAGCAGAGATTGAGAGGATGAACCCCGAAGGGCTTATAATTTCACCCGGTCCGGGCAGGCCGGAAAACGCAGGGGTATCTATAAGTGTAATACACAATTTTGCAGGTAAAGTGCCTATACTTGGGGTATGTCTTGGACATCAAGCTATCGGTTATGCATTTGGTGCTGAAATAAGGCAGGCAGAAAGTATCGTTCATGGAAAGGTGGATTCTATCCGGCTGGACGGAAAGGGGCTTTTCCGGAACATTCCCCCACAGGCTGGCTTTACCCGCTATCATTCACTCGTTCTGGATAAAACAACAATTCCGGAAGTACTGGAAATTACTGCCTGGTCAAGCGACGGTGAAATAATGGGGGTGCGGCATAAAAAATATATGGTTGAGGGGATTCAATTTCATCCGGAATCTGTTGCTTCCGATTTCGGTAAAAAAATCCTAAAGAACTTTATTAACTACAAACGGGAACCTTTTAATACGGGCAAAATACTTTTTAAAGTTATATCAGGTAAAAACTGCAGCTATACAGAAGCGGCAGATTTTATGGGAAATCTTACCGACGGTGAATTGTCAAATACCCAGATCGCATCGTTTTTAACGGCAATGAATATGAAAGGCGCAGTACCCGAAGAACTGGCAGGTTTTGTGAGTATCTTGAGAAAGAAGAAAGTTAGTATTAAAACGGATTTTCCTGTTCTTGATACCTGCGGGACAGGAGGAGATGGACTGGGTACATTTAATATATCCTCATTAGCGGCAGTTGCTGCTGTGGCAGCCGGTGCTAAAGTGGCAAAACATGGCAACAGGGGTGTAAGTTCTCCGAGCGGCAGTGCGGATTTTTTTAAAGCCCTTGGCATAAAAATTGAGCTGCCGCCGGAAAAGGCTTCTGTACTGCTAAAAGAAACGGGGTTTTCCTTTCTGTTTGCCCCGATTTACCATAGTGCTATGAAGTTTGCTGCTCCTGTGAGGCGGGAACTTAAAATGAAGACGGTGATGAACCTTTTAGGTCCGCTTGCAAATCCGGCAGGTGCCGAGTATCAGCTTATTGGAGTATATGCAGAGGAACTTATAGATACGGTTGCGGAAGCTGCACATATTTTGGGTTCCAAACGGGTCATGGTAGTGCACGGGTTGGAGGGACTGGATGAAATTTCCGTATGCGGGCCGACAAGAATTGTCGAGACGGATGAGAAGGGGAATAAAAAAGATTACATATTTACACTGGATAATGTCGGGATTAAACAGCATGAAATTCAAGATTTAAAAGGCGGTTCGGCAGCAGAAAATGCTTTAATTGCCAGGTCAATTCTATTCGGTGACTCTAAAAACGAATTGCAGATTAATCGGTATGCGGCTGTAAGGGATGCTGTTCTTCTAAACGCGGGAGCAGCTCTCTATGTATATGGAGCTGCCGATTGTATAGAGGAAGGGTACAAAAAAGCTTTTGCTGCTTACAGGGAAGGTGCAATAGGAAAAAAGCTAAAGGAAATTATCAATATAAGTCGGAGCCTGGCTCTGGGAAAGGAGGTGCCAAGCGCTAACATAATTAATTCCGGGAGATTTTAACATGAATATTTTAAAGGAGATTGCTTCCAGGAGACTTAAGGATATAGCAAAATACGGACATGAAATGGGTGCGGAAGTACCTGAAAAACGGGATGTGCCACTCATTCCTTTTGCAAATGAACGTTTCCTGGTATGTGAGGTAAAAAGAAGTTCACCTTCGCGGGGGGCGATTGCAGAGAATATTTCTGCTATTAAAAAGGCAGAGGAATATATACGTTTTGGTGCCAGCCGTATATCGGTCCTTACTGAGAAAAATTATTTTTCCGGTTCTCTGGATGACCTTGTAGGGGTTAAGCGAAGCAGTCCGTCTGCGGCGGTGCTTCGGAAAGATTTCCTTCTGGATACAGAAGATATTGATGTTTCATACAGGGCCGGAGCAGATGCGGTACTTCTTATAGCAGCTATGCTCACGGTAGAACAGCTGGACAAACTCTACAAAAGGGCAAACAGGCTCGGGCTGGAAGCCCTTGTTGAAGTTCACAGCTCGGATGATATCACAAAAGCCCGGAAGATAAAACCTGCGCTTACAGGTATTAACAGCAGGAATTTATCCAACTTTAAAATAGATACCATGCGCCCCCTTAAGCTGAAAAAGAAGATAGACTGGAAGACTAAGTTAATTTTTGAATCCGGTATTAAATCGGAGGAGGATGCTATTATTGCTTTTGCAGCAGGGTTTTCTGGTATTCTTGTGGGGGAGGCTGTTGTTAGAAATCCCCGATTAATTGCAAAAATTACACCCGGATATTCCGACGGATATTCCGACAGCGCAAATAATTTCTGGGGCAGGCTGTTCGAAAAAAAGAGAGAGACAGTTCCGCTTGTAAAGGTGTGCGGTATTACACAGGAAAAAGATGCACGAATGATTGCGGATGAAGGGGCGGATATTCTTGGGTTTGTATTTGCCCCTTCTAAGCGGAAAGCGGATAAGGCTCTGCTTAAAAGAATACGGGATTTAAGTGTTCTTAAAGCGGCTGTAGTTGTAAACGGTTTTTCAGAGGTACAGGGCGGCAAGTATCAGTTTAATGAATCTATTGGTGATGTAAAAGAGCTTTTAGATGAGGGATTAATAGATGCGGTACAGTTCCACGGAAACGAAGAACCGGAGTCGTGCAGTGAGGCGGCTTTCCCATATTACAAAGCTGCAAGAGTAAGGGGAATAAGTGATGTTGAGCGGATGGGCAGTTACAGATGCCCCCGGGTTTTAGCAGATGCATACTCAGAAAAGGCTGTGGGAGGCACAGGAGAAAGACTTGCAAATTCAAAGATACTTTCTATTAAGAAAAAATACCCGCTCTGGCTTGCGGGGGGGATTAATCCGGATAATGTGAGGGGAATTATAAGTAAATACGACCCTGAGCTTATCGATTTATCGAGCGGTGTGGAAATGAAACCGGGAGAAA
>QNBI01000146.1 GCA_003641675.1 Spirochaetota bacterium
GGAAACCTTTTTTTCAAGTTCCTTATGGATTCCTTGAGTCCCGCAGATAAAACGTACAGAGGACAATCCATAACCCCATTTATCCATGGCTTCCTTTGCAGCCTCTACTATCCGTGGGTCTCCTGCTAAACCCAAGTAGTTGTTGGAGCAGAAGTTCAGCACCTTTTTCCCGCTGGAAACAGTAATTTCCGCACCTTGAGCTGTTGCAAGCACCCTTTCGTCCTTGTAGAGACCCTGTTCTGCTATCTCTTCTAGCTTCCTTTTAATATCATTCTTCATCGTTCCAAACATCTTTTATTAGCTCCATTTAAAAGATGGTTACCTTGCTCTTTCACCAAGCACCTTTAACATATCTTTAGTCATGGAATCAAGATTATACTGAGGCTTCCAGTCCCATTCCACACGCGCGGCATAGTCTTCCAGGCTGTTAGGCCATGAGTTTGCAAGCGCCTGACGGACAGGGTCTATGCTGTAATTTATCTCAAAGCCGGGCATGTAACGGCGGATATAGGCAGCTTCATCCTCCGGGCAGAAACTCATTGCGGTAACGTTAAAGGCATTTCTGTGGCGGAGTCTTTCCGGATCCGCCTCCATTAAATCTATCGCAGCTTTAATTGCATCCGGCATATAGATCATATCAAGGTATGTATCGCCCTTTAAAAAACAGGTGTACCGACCTTTCTCTACGGCAGCATAGTACATATAAACCGCATAATCCGTTGTCCCGCCCACAGGCTCTTTGACATTGGAGATAATTCCCGGATAGCGAACCCCTCGCGTATCTACACCGTAGCGGTGGTAGTAGTAGTCGCAGAGTAACTCTCCTGTTACCTTTGTTATTCCGTATATGGAAGTGGGGCGCTGTATCGTATCCTGAGGTGTAAAATCCTTCGGCGTATTAGGCCCGAAAGCACCGATTGAGCTTGGAGTAAACACCGCCGTACCAGTCTCTCTGGCAGCCTCTAAAACCGAGTACAGCCCGTTTATATTAACATCCCATGCCCTCCCGGGGTCTGCCTCTCCCGCTGCAGAGAGTATCGCGGCAAGGTGATACACAGTATCTATGTTATGTTTTTTTATTATCTGTGCAACTCTCCGTGAATCCCGGCAGTCCATTCGGTAGAACGGGCCGGAATTAACAAGCTCTTGTTCATTATCCTTAATATCGGAGAGGATAACATTGTCATTTCCGTACTGTCTGCGAAGCGCTGTTGAAAGCTCAGAGCCTATCTGACCCAGAGCACCGGTAACCAGAATTTGTTTCATGCCCTCTCCTTATTTAATATATTAAACAAATTTTATTATATTATACCCTTTATATTTGTCAATATTATTGTATAATAAAATTACAGGAGGTAATATGCAGCCAAAAAAACCGCCCTGCGTGGGCAGAAATATCCAGAAAATTCGCAAACAACAGCAGATTACACTCAGTGTACTGGCCGAAAGAAGCGGTGTTTCTAAGGCCATGCTTTCACAGATAGAGTCGGAAAAGGTTAATCCCACCATTGCCACTGTCTGGAAAATAGCACGGGGGCTCGAAGTGGAATTGGATACTCTTCTTAAAGTGGATGCGGGGAAGTTGAAAAAATTCATAGTAACAAGAAATGAGAATACAACAACACTCGATACAACAGAGAACGGACCTCATATCCGTGTTCTTTCTCCGATTGCAATGGCAGAGGATCTGGAAATTTATCTTATTAACTTTGAACCGGATACAGTTTTAAAGTCCGCCGCCCATGCCTCTGGCACAGAAGAGTATTTAACTGTTATCGAAGGATCAGTTAAAGTTTCCGCCGGAATAAAAACAGCGGAGCTTAAAACCGGCGACTTTATTATCTACAGTTCGGATGTGGACCATGTAATCGCCAATGCCTCCGGCAAAAAAGCCGTAATTCACATGATTGTCCGTTTCCTTAAAAAGCAGTGGGAGTAGTACAAATTCTGTAAAGCTTGCTTCTCTGTCTATACTTAAAAACCTATCAATTGTTTTATTATATGTCATCATATCCCCGGTTAAATGATAGTCTCTTTTTTAAATATAATCATGCAAAAAAAAGTATCTCTTTAGAAACCGGATTAAAACATTATTATCAACAGGACTCACGGATAATCAGCTGGGTGGGAAGAATAATTTTTAACTTTCTCAAGATCGACCCTTCCAGCATGAGGATCATATTTTCCATAGCAATGGTGCCCATTTCATATATAGGAGGTTTTACTGTCGTAAGCGGAGGTGAAAGATATTCGGAAAAGAAGGAATCATCAAACCCTGCCAGAGCAACATCATCGGGTACTTTCATATTGTTCTCCTTGACATACAGAAGAACACCCAGTGCCATCCGGTCATTTGCTGCAAAAACCGCATCCACTTTATTATCTGCAAAAATAGCCTTTGCTATTTCATACCCGCTCTTTTTAGAATAATCGCCTTCGGCATTAATTACCAAATTAGGGTCCATTCCTTTTTCCGTTAATCCCAATTTAAAACCATAGGCACGGTCATTCGAATCTACATTATTAGCAGGCCCTGAAATAAAGAGTATTTTTTTAAAATTATGTTCAACAAAATGATGGGCCATTTCTCTTGCTCCGCCGACATTATCAATTTTGATAGAGGGATAATTCTGTCCGGATACAGAATTACCTATAAGAATAAAAGGAACATTATGTTTGTCAAGCTTCCTGATTAATTCGATATCATCTGCCGGATCTTTCATGTTTCTTATAATAAATCCGTCAATTCTGTTTTCTTTCAGTAAATCCAGAGCAGCTTTTTTATAATTTTTTGTTCTTACAATAATATAATAATTCTTTTCAGATGCAACCTCTTCGAGCCCCCCTAATAAAGTGGAATAATAGGGCCGCCAGATCTCCGATAACAAAACCGCTATTGTTTTTGTTTTTCCGCCGGAAAGAGCACGTGCATTGGCATTCGGCTTATAACCAAGTTCTTTAATAGCCGATTCAATTTTTTCTGCGGTTAAAGGTTTTACATTGCCTTCCTTATTAATTACCCGGGATATCGTTGCCCTTGAGTAACCGCAGTATTTTGCGACATCCTCAATAGTTATATTGTCTTTTGATCTGTCATTTATCATAACTGCCCGATTTTTAAAATTATCCTTTCCTTAAGAAGTATATTAAATATTTTACAATCCGGCAAAACATGCGCAAAGCTGTTCTATATTCACATTATATCGCGCAGCAATGCAAAATAAACCGATTTAATTTTTTAACGAATTAAGGAACAGGAGGATTATCCCAGATATCTCTTGTCCAGGGGGCATCTATACTCCCGCCGTATTCATCCGAATTTGTTGAATATTCAGGATCTCCTCCGTTAAAAATATTCGGACTTTCTGTAAAACCTAAAGTATTGAGAGCATTAGAATCATTGGAATAAATAACCCATTGGATTGTTTCGCCATCTCCGGCATCCAGCCTGCCACCTCTTTTAGTTATTTCACCGTTATACCTTATCTGTACTCCGTCTTCATCTCCGTCGCTCATTGCATGGGAACCACCGTCCACTTTTAATTTAGGATGGCCTTCATCTTTCGGAAAAGAATTCCAGGAATACGTGTTAAAATCGTTATGCCAGCCTACTTTAATATATTGCGGAATTCCATTATCAATATACATAAAATACCTTTCCCAATCATGCTCATGATCATTTAGCCAATCATTATCCGCATAGTACAGCCAGTATTCATACACGGTATAAGAATTAACACTAGAAATATGAAAATACACAGACGGCCTCTGATCGTTCGGCCCTCTGTTCGGCAGGCCGGTTCTTCCAGTTCCATAAATATTATTTCCTATATTAAATCTTACCAGATTTTCCAGAGCATCATCTGTATCAATTACTCCATCACCGTTTCCGTCCTGGGTTGTATTAAACACATAAGACTGCGGAAAATTTTGCTCCCCGGTATCCCACCAATCTGTTCCGTCAAATCGCAATGTAGGTAAGTACAAAGTCGGATCTACCGAAATAGCCTTAGCCTCCGGCTTTTCTGAAAGTATTCCGGTCAATAAAATATCACTATTCCTGGTACCACAGCTTTCCGCCAATACAATCAAAGCTAAAACAGCTGACATTTTAAGGGAAAAGATCACTTTATTAAAAAATAATTTCTTATCATTTTTAAATGACAACATAGTTTTGCTCCACCTTCTATTATAAGCTGTTGATAATCCTGCACAGATTCTTAACAACAACCTTTAGCTTTCCGGACATTTAATGAACCTTATACCAGTGAAAAAGTTTTGGAATAATTATTTCTCCTGTATATGTCTCACGTGCCTCTTTTATTACACTTTTCAAATTTGGATACTCATTTAAACATATATGACAGAGGTACAATCCCTTTGCCCCTGCATTTTCAGCTGACAATCCTGCATCATAAGCAGTGCTGTGTCCTTCCAATTTATCTTTTCTTCTGCGCGAATATGTGGCTTCATGAATCATTAAACTGCAGTTTTTAGCAATTTCAGATATCTGCGGCGTATAAACAGTATCTGCTGTATAAAATACTACAGTTGAGTTTTCCTTAAAAAAAACCATACTTGTCGGAACCGTATGAAATCCCGAAACCAATTCGACCCTTAGAGCCGCTTCAAGTAATCCGTCTGTATAATTTACTTTATAATTAAGATTATTGTTTTGAAGTTTAAAAATAGCCAGAATATCCTTTGCCTTGCTTTCTGTCGCCGCGTTTGTTATTACGGTTAAATCCTTTTCTCTTCCCATACAGTTAAGTGTGGAAATCAGAGCAGGATATCCTGATAAATGATCGGCATGATAATGAGTAAGCAAAACAACATCCAGTTCAAGTGGATCCATTCCCGCCTTAAGTATTGATTTAACCGGATTATCCGATGCATCAACCAGAATAAGGTAATCGCTTGTTCTCACAAGAAAGGATGTCGAGCCGTTTTCTAAAGTCGGAATCGCACACGAAGTACCTAAAAATAATATTTCCAATATTTAACCGCCCTTCTACTACTCTGATAAAATCGGCATTTTATCGGGATTAAGGTATATTTTAACTGTCTCTCCTTCTGGTATTTTATTTGAAACTGCACTTTTCGCCCGTATTGACCAGTTATTAAGTTTAAGCTGATAATCGATAACATCTCCGATATATGATTCTCTTTCTATTTCAACGGAAAAGAGGTTATAATTCTTCATTTCACCCCTGATGTTCGAAGTTAATATGAATTTTACATCTTCTGGCCTTACCGCAATTACCACGTTTTCCCCTTTTTTTACTTTCCTTCCGATACCATAAATTATTAGTCCGTCGATGGTCTTTACCATAGTATATTTCCCGTTTGAATCAACCACAGTTCCGTTAATAAAGGAGGTATTTCCCATAAAGCTGGCTACAAATTTATTAGAAGGGTTTTCATAAATATCCTTAGGCTTACCCTGCTGCATAATTCTGCCTTTGTTCAAAATAATTATCCTGTCGGAAATAACCATTGCTTCCGTCTGGTCATGTGTTACATACACGGTAGTTACACCGGATTCTTTATGAATTCTTGCTATCTCAAACCTCATTCTTTCCCTTAACAACGCATCCAGATTGCTTAACGGTTCATCGAGGAGAAGAATATCCGGTTCCAGAACAAGAGCCCTGGCCAATGCAACTCTCTGCTGCTGTCCGCCGCTTAACTCTCTGGGGTATCTGTTTTCATACTCTTCGAGTCTAACCGTTTCAAGATGCTGTTTTACTCTTTTTTTAATCTCGCCCTTTGGTACTTTTCTCATCTGCAGCCCAAATGCAAGATTCTGA